>USCO01000008.1 GCA_900553135.1 uncultured Eubacteriales bacterium
TCCACATAGCCCTCCAGCCGCCCGCAGGCCACCCAGCACAGGTCCAGGGAGGCGCAGCCGGTGCGGCGCACATCCTGGCAGCAGTCGTAAAGCAGGCGCATGTGGCGGAAGGCCTGATCGGCCAGCTCCCGCCGGTCGGGCACCGTGCCGGCGGACAGCAGGCTGTCCGCCAGACGCTCGGTTTCGCTCACCTGGATGGGACGGCCGCAGCAGAAGGCTCCCTCGCCCCGCCGGGCGGTAAAGCACTCCCGGGTATAGGGATGGTATACCACACCAAAGACCACTTGTCCATCCTCGGCCAGGGCCAGGGACACGGCGCTGTGGCCAAAGCGGTGAATGAGGTTGGTGGTGCCGTCCACCGGGTCCAGAATCCAGAAGGGGCGGGCGGGGTCGATGGCCTCCCGGCCGCCCTCTTCCCCCAGAAACTGCACAGCCGGGGCCAGTTGTTCCAGCTGGTCCCGGAGGAGGTTCTGTACGGTGAGGTCCACATTGGTGACAAAGTCGGTGGGATTTTTGGCGGTGACGGTGTGCACGGCGGCGGGGTCGGCCAGCAGGGCCCCCGCCTGGCGCACGGCCTGCACCGCCTGGTGGGCCAATTTTTGGGTCAGGATGCTCATGCAATGGCCCCCTTGGTGAGGATGGAGACGTAGTCGCCCCCCAGGGCGTGGATCTCCTTCAGGGAGCGCTTCAGCAGGCAGGCGGTGCGCACCTGGAAGGCGGCGCTGTCGGAGAGCTGGATCTCATACCGTCCGGCCTCCATCTCCTCCTTCAGGGCGGACACGGTGGTGCAGTCCTTCTGGAACAGGGTGGTGACGCAGCCGTACTGCACCGCCTGGTGGGTGTCGCTGCCCGAGACCACGGGGATGTGGAGCTCCTTGGCCAGGGCGTAGGTCAGCTCCTCGGTGCGGGCCCGGTCCAGGGCCAGGTCCTTGCCGTTCAGGTCCAGAAAGCCCAGCCGCTGCAGCTGGGAGAGGGGCAGCTGAGGCACGTGACCCCCGGCGCGGTAGGGATGGCCGCAGCCCACCAGCACGGGATACTCCTCAAACAGGTCCATGAGCTGGGCGAAGGGGAGAAATTTTCCCTTGGCCTTGTTTGGCTCCAGGCGGCGGTTCAGCTCCAGAATGGCCTCCAGGGGGCCGATGGACAGGATATGGCCCCCCTCGGCCACGTCGGTCTCCATGCCGGGAAAGACCCGCAGGCCGTTGGACAGCTCCAGGGTGTCCCCCACAGGGCGGCTCACCGAGGACAGGTAGCCGTACAGCTCGTCAAACTGCAGGGTGTTGAAGTGCTCGGTGAGACACAGGGCGTCCAGCCCGGCCCGCCGGGCCTCGCCGAAGAGCCAGTCGGTGTAGGCGGTGGAAAAGGGAAGCTTTTTGGCCAGCTTTCCGTGGGTGTGAAAGTCAAGACGCAAGAAAATAACCTTCTTTCAGAGCAAAGTGGACAGCAAAACGAACAGGGCCACCCACAGGGTGGACAGGGAGAGAAAGAGCAGATCGTTGTAGCTCACCTTCAGGGAGGAGAGCTTGATCTTCTTCACCGCCTTGTTCACGGCGGCATACCGGTAGCCCCGCAGCTCCAGGGCCTCCACCGTGGTGCGGGAGCGCTTGGCGGTGTTGAGCATCAGGGGGTAGAAGGACTCCATGACGATCTTCACCTGGTAGATGAGGTAGCGTACCTTGCCCCACAGGGTGTCGTGGGCGGGGGGATTGCCCCGCAGGCGGTAGGAGAGGAGCACGTTCTGAAACTCCTCCATGAGCATGGGCAGCATGCGGTAGGCGTAGGAGATGGAAAAGCTCAGCCGCTCGGGGCAGCCGTACCACATCAGACCGTTGCTCAGCCGGTCAGGGTCCAGGCCGGAGAACACGGTGACCGAGGCCAGGGAGATGGTGGCCACCTTCAGGGTGAGCACCAGCAGGGGAGCGATGGCCGAGGCGTCGCCCCCGAAGAGCAGGGTGGCCAGAAACAGGTAGCCCGTCTGGGAGAACACCCCCAGGGCGAAGAGGAAGAGGACCAGTCCCGCCACCCGGGCCAGCAGGGTGGTGACCATCACCAGCAGAAAGCAGCCCAGCAGGAAGGGCAGGTCATTGACAAACCAGGGTACCACCCCGAAAAACAGGTACCAGGCGATGAGGATGCGGGGGTCCAGGGCGGCGATGACGGTGTCGTCGTTGCCGTAGGCGTTTTTCAGCACTTGGCTGCGGAGAAAATCCATGGAGAATTTGTCCAGGATGTTTTCCGATAATTTGCTCATCATGCGTTCCATGGTCAGGCCTCCTGAAAGCAATGGGTGAATTCCTCCACGGTGTAGCACAGGGCGCTGGGGTCCAGGGCCCGGGCCATGGAGAAGATCTCGGGGGGACGGATGCCCACCAGGTCCACCAGGTCCCGGCGGGAGAAAATTTCATCCCGAGTGCCGTCGGCCACCACCCGGCCCCCGCAGAGGACGATGATGCGCTCAGCCCACTGGCAGACCAGCTGCATGTCGTGGGTGGCGATAACGGCGGTCTGGATGATGTCCTTCATGTCCTCCAGCACCCCCATGATCTCCCGGCGGGTGGCGATGTCCAGGTTGGCGGTGGGCTCGTCCAGCAGCAGGATGCCCGGCTCCAGGGCCACGCCGATGGCCAGGCTGGCCCGGCGCATCTGGCCGCCGGACATGAGGCGGCCGTCCCGGTTTTGCAGCTCCATGAGCCGGAAGCGCTCCAGCAGGGCCTGGGTGCGCGCCTCCCAGTGGGGCACCCCACGCACCTGCATGGCGTAGGCGATGTCGGCGTGGATGGAGTCCTTGATGAACATTTCCTCGGGATTTTGGTAAACCAGGGAGATCTGGCGGGACAGGTCCTCCGCCTTTTTCTCCCCAATGGGCTCGCCCAGCAGGGACACCGTCCCCTTCTGGGGCCGCAGCAGCCCCACCATCAGCTTCATCAGGGTGGATTTGCCCGCCCCGTTGGAGCCAATGAGGGCCACCTTTTCGCCCTTGCGGATGTCCAGGTCCAGGCCGTCAAAGATGGTGCGGGGCTCCCCCTTCACCGAGCGGTAGGAGAGGGAGACGTCCCGGAAGGACACGGCGGTCTCCTGGGCCGGAGCGGGGGTTTCGACCGTGACCGCCGGGGCGCGGTAGGTCAGGGCGGAGAAGGCGGTTTTTCCCTGGTCCACCGTGGTGGGCAGAGGGGCCTGGGCGGGGAACTGTCCCCCCTGGCGCAGGCGGTGGGCCGCCTGGGTCACCTGGGGCGGGAAGATGTTGCAGGCCTCCAGCTCCTCCACCCGCTGCAGGGCCTCCCGGGTGGGCAGCAGCCACTGCACCCGGCCCTCCTTTAACAGCAGCACGTGCTTACAGTAGTCGGCGATGTACTCGGTGTGGTGCTCGATGACCAGAATGGTCTTGCCGTGGTTTTCGTTGAGATCCCGCAGCACCTCGTAGATCCGGTCGGCGTGCATGGGGTCCAGCTGGGCGATGGGCTCATCCAGGATGAGAATGTCAGGGCTGAGGGACACCGCCCCCGCCAGGGCCAGCAGATGGGTCTGGCCGCCGGACAGCTGCCAGACATACTCCTCCTCCCGGCCCTCCAGGCCGCACTGGCCCAGAGCCGCCTTGCCCCGCTGCAGATAGTCGGGGAAGGCGTAGTTCAGGCAGGAGTAGGAGGCGTCGTCCAGCACGGTGGGGCGGACGATCTGGTTTTCAAAATCCTGGTATACATAGCCGACCTTCTGGGCCAGGACGCCCACGTCGCTGTCCAGGGTGTTCAGGCCCTCCACCTCGACCGCTCCATGAAACTCGCCCGTAATAAAGTGGGGGATCAGTCCGTTGAGGACTTTGCAGAAAGTGGACTTCCCGCAGCCGTTGTTTCCAACCACTGCCAGGAAGTCCCCTTTCTGGATCTGGAGCGTGATATCGTTCAGGGTGGGCTGAGAGGCGCCTGGATAGGTATAGGTCAGGCCGTTGATCTCAACCGCGTTCATATCAGCAGGCCACGTTCCTTTCCGCGTTCTTCTTCATCACCAGCAGCACGATGACGGCCAGGGCGGCGGCCACCACCATGCCAATGGCCAGGGCGGTGCCGCTCTCGGCCCACTGGGCCTCCCAGTCGATGAGGGACATGCCGGCGGTGGCGGCCATCTCGGCCATCACGGCGCACACAAAGCCCAGCACACACACCACAATGGCCTTGGGGCTCAGACCGGCCATGGTGTTCTCGGCGGAGCGGGGCGCCATGCCCAGCAGGGGCTCGATCTTGCCGTACAGCTTGGGCACCAGGTACAGGGTGGGCAGCAGGCAGAACAGGATGCCGGAGAAGAGCAGGTCGTTGCAGAAGGCAAAGCCCTCGGTGGCAAACACGCTCTCGGGCAGGCCCTCCACGGCCTCAAAGTCCTCCACAGCGAACTGGACCTTGGCGATGTCCACCAGGGTGCCCATGAGCAGCTGGGCGGCGGTGCCGGTGATGGCGGCCACGCCTACCATCCGGCGGTTCTGGGGGTCCTTGACCATGCGGCCGGCGATGTACACGCCGATGGTGACGGTAATGAACTTCTCCAGCTCGCCCAGGCCGCCGAACTGGCCCAGCATGATCTCGCTGAACACCAGCTCACCGGTGGCGGCGCCCAGGGCCACGGACAGGGGGTCAAAGAGCATGGCCAGGGTCAGGGGGATGAACAGGAAAAACTCCACCGACAGCTCCACCAGTCCGATCTGGAACTTGGGGATCAGCTCGGTAAACAGGGTGGCCAGTCCGTACAGGGACATGGTCAGCACAAAGATCATCAGCTTCTGCGACTGATTGGCAGCAGGTTTTTGTACGGTACTCATATGGTGATTCCTCCCATTTTGTAATGCGGCTTTCTCGCACGGGTACAGGATAGCAAAGGAATGTAAATATATCCTGCACAGAGATGTAAAATGTAAATAAATTTTCAAAAGTCGCCCAGCGCCCGGGGCAGACGGGGCCAAAATGGGAAAATCTGAACGGAATCTGTATGGAAAAAGGGGGATTCTTTCCTTGAATTGGGCCTTTGTTTCTGTTATGATACCGCCGAACCAAATTGTGAAAGGAGAACACCAAAGCCCTATGGACGACGGAGACAGCAGCGCCCCCGCCACCCTCCGGTATGGAACTGACAGACGAACTTGCACCGGACATAGTCTGTATTTGCGCCGTTAGCGAAGCAGACTGTGTCTTTTTGCGCCTTTACGCCTGATTTTGATCCATATTTAAGGAGGAACGAACATTGAAAGATTCCATGCTGTTTATGATTTTGCTGCAGGTGTTTTTGATCCTGCTCAACGCGGTATTTGCCTGCGCGGAGATCGCCGTGATCTCGGTGAACGACGCCAAGCTGGCCCAGCTGGCGGCGGCGGGAGACCGGCGGGCGGTGCGTCTGGCCCGCCTGACCAGTCAGCCCGCCCGCTTTCTGGCCACCATTCAGGTGGCCATCACCCTGTCCGGCTTTCTGGGCAGCGCCTTTGCCGCGGAAAACTTTTCCGACCGCCTGGTGAGCTGGCTCGTCGGCCTGGGGGTGGGGGTGCCCGCCGCCACCCTGGACGCCGCGGCGGTGGTGATCATCACCCTGATTTTGTCCTACTTTACCCTGATTTTCGGCGAGTTGGTGCCCAAGCGGGTGGCCATGGGCAAGGCGGAGGCCCTGGCCCTGGGCATCTCGGGGCTCATCTCCGCCATCGCCCGGCTCTTTGCCCCCATCGTGTGGTTTTTGACCGTGTCCACCAACGCCGTTTTGCGCCTGCTGGGCATCGACCCCAACGCCGAGGAGGAGGCGGTGAGCGAGGAAGAGATCCGCATGATGGTGGACGTGGGCTCTCAGAAGGGCACCATCGACCACGAGGAGAAGCAGTTCATCCAAAATGTCTTTGAGTTTGACGACCTGACCGCCGGGGAGATCGCCACCCACCGCACCGACCTGACCATCCTGTGGATGGAGGAGAGCATGGAGGAGTGGGCCCACACCATCCGAGAAAGCCGCCACACCCGCTACCCGGTGTGCGGGGAGTCGGCGGACGACGTGGTGGGCATTCTCAACACCCAGGATTATTTCCGGCTCACCGACCAGAGCCGGGAAACGGTGCTGGAGCGGGCGGTGGAGCCCGCCTACTTTGTGCCCGAGCGGGTAAAGGCCGACGTGCTGTTTCGCAATATGCGGGAGGAGGGCCGAGCCATGGCCGTGGTGCTGGACGAGTACGGCGGCATGACGGGCATCCTCACCCTCAGCGACCTGGTGGAGCAGCTGGTGGGCGAGCTGGAGCAGGAAGAAACGGAGGAGCCCCTCATCCAGGTGGTGGAGCCGGGCACCTGGAAGGTCCGGGGAGAGGCCCCTCTGGAGGAGGTGGCCCAGACCCTGGGGGTCTCCCTGCCCTGCCGGGAGTATGACACCTTCAACGGCCTGGTCTTCGGCGCCCTGGCCGTTATTCCCCAGGACGGGGACACGGTGGAGGTGGAGACCGAGGGGCTTCGCATCCAGGTTACCCACATCCGCAACCACCAGGTGGAAAGCGCCCTGGTCACCCTGGCCCGGGAGGACACCAAAGAAACGGAACTTGCCGGGAAATGAGAAAACCCCCGCCCTTTTGCAAAAGGGCGGGGGTTTTGCTTAGAAGAAGGTGGGGCCGGGGGGCTCGGGCAGGGGACAGCAGAGGAAGTCCGTGTCCAGATAGTTGGCCAAAAAGCGGGCCTGGAAGCGGCGGGGGGCGCACATGGCCCCGCCGGACAGGCTCAGGTCCTCAGGCACCACAAACCGGATGCACTTGACCAGCACATCCCGGCACTGGGGCGCGCTGTGGGCGGGGATGGTCAGGGTTTTCATGCCCCGCTGATGTTCCTTGCCCTCCTGGTCCAACTCGGTGAGGATGGCGGCCAGGGCCACCCGCTTTCCCGGGCAGACCCCCTTCAGGGTCACATCCAGCTGGAGAATCCGGCCCTGGGAGGACAGGTCCACCTCGCCAAGGTCCACCTGCAGGGCGTCCTGGCAGCCCTCCACCGTCAGGGCCACCGGCTGGGGACAGGGCTCGGGGTGGACCACGATGTCGCAGTCCACCGCCACCGTGGGCTGGGGGAAGGTGACCAGGTTGCCCTCCCGGTCCTGGTAGGTGATGGACTCATTCACCGGCACGGTGCCGGGCTGCTGGCCCACATGGCGGATGAGAAAGTCCAGGGTGGCGCTCTCCCCGGAGGTCACCCCCAGCTGAGGGATGTTCCACCGCAGGGAGCGGGCGTCCAGCATGGTGGCCGACCCCTTGGAGGGGGAGAGGATGCTGGTGATGACAAAATCCGGCTGGACCGTCTCGTGGATGACGATGTCGGTGGCTCCGGGCTTGGAGATGTTGGCGGCCAGCTCCCCAAAGAGGGCCTCCAGGTCGGCGGCGTCGGGGGTCACCGCCACGTGGGAGGCGTCAGGGTCGGTGGCCCAGTCGTTCAGGGCGCTGACGTCCAGACCGTCGGAGCCGATGAGGCCGATGCAGTAGATGGTGATGCCCTGGGCCCGGGCCGCGGCCGCCGCGGGAGCGGGAGGGCCGCCGGTGGTGGTGTTGCCGTCGGTAAACAGGACCATGACCTTGGCGTTGGGGGAGGCGGGGTCAAAGAGCTGGGCGGCCTTGGTGAAGGCGTCGGCGTGGTTGGTGCTGCCCGCGGCGGCCAGACTGTCCACGGCGGCCTTCAGGGTGTCCACCGAGGTGATGAGCTGGGTGTCCGCGGTGGCGGTGTTGCCGAAGCTGACGATGCCCAGGCGGCTGCCCGAGCCGATTTGGCCGTCCTGGCTGCTGTCGGTGGCCTCGTCGATGATGTCAATGAAGGTCCTGGCCCCCAGCTTCATGTCGGCCAGGGGGTGCCCATCATGCTGCCCGAGCGGTCCAGCACCAGCACGATGTCGGTGGGGTTGGAAATGATATCCGGCGCGGCGGTAAGGGCCAGGGTGACCCGCAGAGCGCCGCCGCAGGGAATGCGGTCGGTGTTGATGACTTTGTTGGAATTTGTAACACCCATTGTGTTACCTCCTTCTGGGAAAACGTCCCATCTCATCTTATGAGCGTCCCCCAAAGGCTGTCCCTGGCAGGGGAGGGGCGGAACCTTTTCCCGCCCCGGGCATAGGATGAAAACGGCGATTGCCAGGAAGGAGTTCCCATCTATGTCTATGATGAATCCTGACGCCCTCAACGAGCCCCAGACCTGCCCCGCCGTGGGCTACCAGTCCGCCTCCATCTGTGTTCCCGTGACCGTCACCCCCTTTGCCCAGGCCGGACTGACCGCCACCAAGTGCTGCGGCGACCCCGTGGTCACCCCCCGGCCGGGAGGTGTGCGGCGGGGTGAAGAACGGCTCCTGTTTCTTCACCATCACCCAGGATATCTGCGTGGCCGTGCCCGTGGAGTTCGGCGCGGTGGCCACCGTGGGGGACAGCTATATCAACTGCAACGGCGCCTCCGAGAAGGACATCTGCACCGACTGCGAAGTGATGCCTCCCATCCCCCCCCGGCGGAAGAGCCCCAGGTCTGACCGCCCGTCTGCGGCCGGAGCCGGGATACGCCCCTTCGGCCAGCCATGTTACAGCCTCCCGCCCTGTGCGGGGGGCTGTTGTTACATCCGGGCAAAAAAAGACACAGGCAGCGGGATTCGCTGCCTGTGTGAAGAGAGGGAAATGGCAGGCTGACCAGGGGTCAGGCCTTGGTAATGTTCTGGAGGATGCTCTGGGCCAGCTGGACGTCGGCCTCCCCCTGGGGCAGGAGCTTGTCGCCTTCAGCGGCGGCAATGTAGCCATTCTGGTGGGCCCAGGCCAGGGCGGGCTGAGCCCACAGAGAGATGTCCGCCGCGTCGCTGAACTGGGACAGGCCGGGATAGTCCATGAGCATGGGGCTGCCCGCCCAGCGCCACAGGATGGTCACCAGCTGCTCCCGGGTCACGGTGTCGTCGGGGCCAAAGGCGCCGTTGTCATAGCCGCTGACCAGTTTCTCGCTGGTGGCCCAGCGCACCGCCTCGGCGTACTGGGCGTCGCCGGACACGTCGGTGTACTGCATGGCGTAGTTGACCACGGGCTTGCCCGCCTGCTCGTGGAGCATCATCACCAGCTCTGCGCGGGTCAGGGTGTCCTGAACGGGCTGGTCCTGGGCGGGGAGGAGCATCAGGTGCTGGGCGTGGGTCTGGGCGGGGTAGCTCTCGGCCACCGCGCCGTACCAGGCCATGACGTAGCCGCCCACCTGCAGGTCCTCCAGAGTAGCCTGCTCATCGGAGCCGTAGAAGGACAGGCCGGTCTGGTCATCCGCCCGGATGTAGAGACTGCCGTTGTCGGTGGTGATGGACACCTGGCCCCCCTCCTGGGAGACGGCCTCGATCTCATGGTACTGGGCGCAGCCCGCGTCCATGGGGACGTTGCGCACCACGGCAAAGGCCTCGGTCTGGGGAGGCAGGGAGTCGGTGGAAATGGCGCTGTGGAAGACATAAATGCCCTCGCCCGTTTTCAGGTCGGCGGGGTCGGAGGCGGTGTGGTTTCCGCTGTCGATCCACAGGGTGTCCTGGGTAATGTTCATGGTGTACTGACCGTAGCGCTCAGAGTCCATGCGCAGCTGGCGGATGGAGCCGTCCTCCCCCTTCACCACCTCCTGTACCGTGCCGTAGTACAGCATGCTGTCGGGCATGGAGGCGGGGGCGTTGGTGGAGATGGGCAGCGAGATGGGAACAGCGGTAGTCTGGGCGGCCGCGGCGGGCAGCACCAGGGCGCAGGCCAGCACGCCGGTGAGGGCCAATACAGTCAGGTTCTTTTTCATAGGTTCCACTCCTTTTTGATGATGAAAAATTTCCCGGATGAATCTTGCTTTTGTCTGGTTAGACGCAGGGGCTTTGGGAAAGTTCCCCTGTGAGAGAAGTTTTTTCGGAAAAAATTTGTGAAAAAATCAGGCTGCCGGTCCCACAGGACCGGCAGCCCGGATGATTTCTTAAATTGGTCAGTTGGCCTCGTAGAGCTCGATGATGGCGCCGTCCTTCCACACGAAGGCCAGGCGGTCCTTCTCCCCGGCGGGCATGGGGCCGCAGATGACGCTGTCGGCGTCGGCGATGTACTTCTCCAGGTTGTCCACCTTGTAGGCCACGTGGGGGTTGCGGTGGATCTCCTCGGGGAAGGGGGTGCCCTCCTCAAACTTCAGGTACTCGATCTTGTAGTCGTAGTCGTCCACGTTGCTCACCCAGAACTTGGCCCCCTCGTTGTAGGTCATGTTGGGCTTGCGGTTGGTGACGGGGATGCCGATGTGCATATACTCAGCGGACATAGCGCTTCCTCCTTTTTAACCGTGCTTGACGCTCTCGTAGATCTCCAGGGCCTGCTTGGGGGTGTAGCCCTTGTGGACCACCGCGCCGATGGCCTGGGCCATGCCCGCGGGGCAGTCGGACTGGAAGATGTTCCGGCCCATGTCCACGCCGTGGGCGCCCTCCTGAATGGCCTTGTAGGCCATCTCCAGGGCCTCCAGCTCGGGCAGCTTCTTGCCGCCGGCAATGACGATGGGCACCGGACAGGCGGCGGCCACCCGTTCAAAGCCCTCGCAGTAGTAGCTCTTGACGATGTTGGCGCCGTTTTCCGCCAGCACCCGGGTGGCCAGCTGGAAGAACTTCTCGGTGCGCTCCATCTGCTTGCCCACGGCCACCACGCCCAGGGTGGGGATGCCGTAGCGAGTGCCGGCGTCGGCGGTGCGGGAGAGCAGCTCCAGGGAGCGGGACTCTCCGGGAGCGCCGATGAAGGTCTGTACCGCCACACAGTCGGCGTTCATGCGGATGGCGTTTTCCATGTCGCAGGCGATGCCGCCGCCGTTGGACATCTCGTCAAAGAGGACGGTGGTGTCGTAGGTGACCCGCACGCACTTGGCTACCCGGGCGGCGGGGGAGATGCAGGAGCGGATGACCCCCTTGGTGCCCATGAGCACATCCACGTGGGGGATGAGGGGCGGGATCACCAGGTCAATGCGCTCCAGCCCGGCGGTGGGGCCCATGATGTAGCCGTGGTCAAAGGCCAGCATCACCGTGTTGCCCGATTGGGGGTTAAACATGCGGGCCAGGCGGCTCTGCATGCCCCAGTCGCTGTGGGCCGCGCCCTTGACGAAAAATCCCTCCTGGGCCACGGGGGTGTCCAGGTGATAGTCGTGGGCGGCCTTGTTTCCAATATTATCTGCCATGGCTTACTCCTTGCTGTAGGCGGGGGTGTGGCAGGGGGTGTTCCACAGGCGGATGAACTCGTCGTCCCACTTGGCGATGTTCATCTGGAAGCCGCCGGCCTCCTGCACGGTGAGGATCTCGCCCACCATGCTGGCAACCACCTCCACGCCCTTGGCCTTCAGGAACTCCACGGTGTCCTTGAAGAGGACCAGCATCTCCATCATGGTGGTGGCGCCGCAGCCGTTGATCATGACAAAGGCCTTGTCGCCCGCCTTCAGCTGCAGCTTGTTGCTCAGGGCCTCGGCCACGGTGGCCACGGTGTCCTTGGAGGACATCATGGGCACCCGGACGCCGCCGCCCTCGCCGTGCTGGCCCGCGCCGATCTCCATCATGTCGGTCTCGCCCAGGTCGCCGAAGGACATGCCGTTCTGGGGATGGGTGGCGTCGGTGGATTTCACGGTGATGGAGGCCATGTTGTCGGCGTAGCGCTGGGCGATCTCGGCCACCTCGTCCAGGCTCTTGCCCTCCCGGGCAGCGGCCGCGGCGATGTGGTACAGGGCCACCGCGCCGGCCAGGCCGCGCTTGTTGTCCTCGCCGTTGGGATCGTACTGCACTTCCTCCCCGGTGACCACCTGGCGGAAGTTGAGACCGGCCTTCTGGGCCAGCTTGATGGCCTGCTTACCGGCCAGCTGGTCGCCGGCGTAGTTCAGGGTGAGCAGCAGCACGCCGTGGCCCTTGTCGGCCAGCTTCATGGCGTCAAAGACCAGCTTGGCGTTGGGGGCGGCGAAGATGTCGCCCACGGCCTGCACGTCCAGCATGCCCTTGCCCACAAAACCGGCCTGGGCGGGCTCGTGGCCGGAGCCGCCGTAGGTCACGATGGTCACGCGGTCGGCGTCGGCCAGGTCCTTGCTGATGACCAGGTGGCCGTCCACCTCCAGAATGTCGGGATAGGCCAGGCCCAGGCCCACCAGTTCCTCGTCGGTAATGGTCTCAGGAGCGTTGATAAACTTCTTCATTTTCATGTGATGTTACCTCCCGGTATGAAAAATAGATGGACTCAGTGCTGGGCAAGGCCCTGGAAAAACAGAGACATGGAGGTGGCCCCCGCGTCGGGGGTGCCGATGGTCTGCTCGCCGTAGCTCTTGGCCCGGCCGAATTTGGCGGTAAACTGCTTGGTGGCCTCGGCCCCCGCCTGGGCGGCCTGGGCGGCCAGATTGAAAAGCTCCTCCTCGTCGCTGCCGGTGTAGGCGGCGATGGCCTGGCTGGCGGGGATGAGGGCATCCATCATGGTTTTGTCCCCCACCTTGGCCCCAGAGATGTCATCCAGTGCCGCAAAGCCCTGGGCGAACATGGCCTGGAGCCCGGCCACGTCGATCTCCTCCCCCTCGGGGGCGGCCTCCTGCATGCCGTCCAGCCAGGTGTTCCACAGGGGGACGGCGCTGCCGCCGTTGAGGACCATGACCGCCATGGCGGCGTCGTCCAGCATGGACTGGATGCCGCCCTCGGACTCCTCCACCGCCTGGGAGATGGCCCCGGCGATCTTGGTCATGGTGAGCCCGTGGTCGGCGTCGCCGAATTTGGAGTCGATCTGGGTCAGGGTGTCCTCCGCGGCGGTCACGCAGGCACAGGCGTGCTGGAGCCGCGCGGCAAGTTCGGTCTTTTTCACTGCCACATACCCTCTTTCCTCACATCAAGATGGCGTTATCCGGCGGGCAGCCCCGGCCCGGAAGGGCGGGAGATGGCCGCACAGAGGTGTTACGTTTGTGCCTTGATTTTAGCGCAGGGGGTAACAGAAGTCAATAAAACTGGATAGGTTCTCCATAAGCCATAAAATATTTCTGCAAAAATTGTGCAATAAAGAAAAAATAACTCCTTCCTCTGGGTGGAAGCCCAAAAGAAGGAGTTACATATGTAACAATTATGTGAGTGCGGAGCGCACCAGGTCGGCCCGGGCCACCAAGTGGGTGAACAGGCCCGATTTCAGCGCCCCCTGCAGGGCCCGCACGCTGGTGTTGGCCGAGCAGACGCCGATGATGTTGGGGCAGCGCTTGAGCTGCTCCAGGGGGATCTGGATGGCGAAGTCCTGTTCGGACTGGATCACCTTGCCCTGGGGATTGAAGTAGTAGACCAGCAGCCGCCCGCAGGTATGCTCCTGCTGCAACAGGTCCCCGTAGCGCACCAGGGAGGCGAAGTCGGGGCTGGAGGGGTAGTTGCCGATGTTCACCAGGGCGGTGTCCATCTTGTCCCACTGGGTCTGGATCTGGCGGTAGATCTCCGAGGAGCACAGCAGCTGCTTCTCCTCCAAGCTGTCCGGCAGGGCGGGCAGGTAGATGAAGTGGGGGGCGGCCCCCAGCTGCTGGGCGATGAGCCGCACATTTTCGTTGGACTGGTAGTTCCGGGCGGGGATGCTGGCGTTGCCCACCAGGGGGCAGATGTCGGTGACCGTGCTGCTGAGCTGGGGGTGCTCCTCCAGCCAGGTGACCAGCTGGCCGATGAGATGGCCCCAGCCGATGCCCAGGCGGCGGGAGCGCAGCTGCCACAACAGCTGTACCGCCCCCTGGGAGAGCAGCTGGTTGGTGGCGTCGTCGTCCCGGCCGTCCTCCACCAGCACGCCGTCCCGGATGGAGGTGGACCGGCGCAGTTGCTCCACCAGGGCCTCCCCCTGGGAGACAGGGGGACAGACCATGATCTTTACCACGCCCAGCTCCCGGGCCTCCTGGAGCATGCGGCTGACCAGGGGCCGGGACACCCCCAGCTCCTTGGCAATGTCGCTTTGCTTCCAGTCGTCCAAATAGTAGCGCTGGGCCACATAGGCCAGCTTCTGCAGTTTCTCCTGATTGCGGTTCATAGGTACCCCCGTGCGGCGGATGTTACATTTGTAACTCTATCATAGTACACCAAGGCAACAAATGCAACCGTTCCGGGGGAGAAAAGGGGGCGTTACTGGGCGGTGGAGGTGTCTCCGGCGTCGCCGGTGGGGGGCTGGAGGCTGCCGGGCTCCCGGGAGGGGCGCTGGCCGTCCTGGCCCATGCCGCCCCGGCCTCCGCCGCCGCCCATCTGGCCGGGATTGTCCTCCGAGCCGTCGTTGGTGGTGAGGTCGCCGCCGTTGATGGTCATGTCCCCGTTGGAGTCGATGCAGTCTCCGCTGGACACCACGGTGAAGGTGCCGCCGTTAATTACGATAAAGCTGTCCGAGCTGGCGGAGAAGGCGTCCTGGGGCCCGGCCCCAAAGCCGCCAAAGCCCGAGCTGTCGGCGCCCCCGGCGGCGTTGAGACCGTCGTCGTGGGAGGTGATGGTAAAGGTGCCGTCCTCAATGGTGATGGACAGGCCCTCGATGCCTTCGTAGCAGTAGGGGATGGTGAAGGTGCCGTTCTGAATGGTGAGGGCGGCATCGGAGTGGACGGCGTCGTCGCCGCTGCTGAGGGTGAACTCTCCGGCGGTGACCAGCAGGTCGGCCCCTGTGTGGAGACCGTCATCCACCGTGTCCATGGTAAACACGCCGCCGTTGACCACCAGGCCGCCCTCGGCCTTGATGCCCTTTTGGCTGGTGGAGTCGGTGGGGTCCGTTTCGGTCTGGGTGGTTTCGGTTTGGGTGGTTTCGGTCTGGGCCTGGGGGGCCTGGGTAGCGGCGGTCTGGGTGTCGGGGGCGTCGGGGGGCGTGCCCTTGGACCAGCCGCCGTGGCCGCCGGGCTGGGCGGTGTCGCTGCTGGTCATGGTGACGCTGGCACTGCCCTCACCGGTGGTGAGGGTATAGGTGCCCCCGTCGATCTGAGCGGCCCCGCTGGCGCTGATGGCGTCCCCCTGGGCGGTGATGGTGTAGGAGCCGTCTCCCAGGTAGAGGTAGCCTAGGCTGGTGTCCTCGCTGTTTTCCGCGTGGATGCCGTCCTTTCCCGAGGTGATGGCAAAGGTGCCTGCGGCGATGGCGATGCTGTCCTTGGCGGACAGGCCGTGGCTGCCGGCGGTGACGGTGTAGCTGCCCCCGGTGATGACCAGGTCGTCCTTGGACACCACCCCGTGGCCCGCTTGGGCGTTGAGGGTCAGGCTGCCCGAGCCGTTGAGGGTGAGGTCGGTCTTGGCAAAGATCACCCCGTCAATGTTGTTGTCGTCAATGGCCACATATTCCCCGCCGTTGGTCAGGGTATTTTCCGTCCCCTCAGCCAGGGTGAGGAAAACCTTGTCGGCCTGGAGGGCGTAGATGGCGGCGGAGGTGCTGCTGGTGATGTCCGCGCCCTTGAGGACCAGCTGCATCTTGTCGGTCTCCCCGGCGTTTACTACGATCTGCCCGTCGGTGAGGGTATACTGGCGGGTGTACTCCTGCAAAATGGGGTCAAATACCCCGGCGTAGTCCAGGTCCTCTGGGATGGTGATGTGAAGGGTGCGGTCCAGCACGGCGCCGGGACGCAGGCCCTGGCTCAGGATGTTGTAGAGCATCATGGCCGCCCCCAGAATGAGAGTAAACAGACAGCCGTAGCCCAGATAGCCCATGCCGGTAATGAGGCCGGTGCCCATGGCCACAAAAATGGCCCCAATTTCCCGGGCGGAGCCGGGGGCGGAGCGGAAGCGCACCAGATTGAAGGCCCCGGCCACCGCCACGCCGGTGCCCACGTTGCCGTTGACCATCATAATGACCACGCACACCACCGCGGGCAGAATGGCCAGGGTGACGGCCAGGCTGCGGCTGAAGGGGGAGCGCCACAGGGTCATGGCGCACAGCAGCAGCCCCAGGGCCAGGGATACCCCCACGCACAGCAGAAAATCCACCGGGGCGATGGCGGTGGTGAGGGCGGTGTCAAACAGCCCCCGGAACCAGGACTCAGGCATACTTGACCCCTCCCTTCCCGGCGGCCAGCAGATCCCGATAGGCCGTGCCGTACTTGGAGAAGGAGGTCTGAAAGACCCCCCTGGGCCGACAGAGCCCGCACCATCCACAGGGGGATGGCTCCCGCCGCCTTCACCTCCATGAGCACCCAGCCCTGGGGCAGCAGGGAGGTGCCCCAGGGGTCGTGGGCCAGGGTAAGCTGCTGGCAGCGGTAGCGGATGTCCCGGTCAAAGGTGACCCGGAAGTCTTTGTCCTCCAGTCCCCGGAAGGAGTCCCGCTCATAGGAGAGGAACACCGCCGGGCGCAGGGTCTCATAAAAGGCGGCGGCGTAGGCCAGCTCCCGGCCGATCTGGCTGTCCGGCCAGGGGGCGCGGCCCGCCACACAGGCCAGGGCCTGGTCCTGGGCCATGGAGATGCGGCGCTTATACACCACCGAGCGAAATTTTTTCTTCAGCTCCACGAATACCGGGTCCCCGGCCCCCGCCCGGCCGTAGCTGCGTACCCGCAGCTTCTCCTTATAAACCGGCTTTTCCAGGCTGCGGCGGATGAGCCGGAAGTCCGGGGTGTCCAGATAGAGGTTGCGGATGGAGCTGTGGCTGTACTGGTCGGGTTCCATGTGGGGCTCCATGGCGGCCAGAATGGCCTGCTGCTGCCCGGTGGTCATCAAATATTTCAATTCATAGCGCTGAAAGGTGGATTGTGCCATAGTGTGCCTCCTTGTGGTTGGATGGTGGAGTCAGTATAGGACGCAAACCCTAACTGAACTTAAAAAGGAGGAAAATTTCCTGACAATTCCGCCCCCGGGTGGTATTCTTTTAATTAGAGTTAAGGCCGGAGCGGTATGCTGGTGCTTAAGATCAGGAAAGAGAGGCGCGTATCATGCGTATTTTGCTGGCAGAGGACGAGCGCTCCCTGTCCCGGGCCGTGGTGGCCCTGCTGGAGAAGAACAATTATTCCGCCGACGCGGTGTACGACGGGAAAGAGGCCCTGGCCTACCTGGAGGGGGGCAACTACGACGGGGTGATCCTGGACATTATGATGCCCAAGGTAGACGGGCTGGAGGTGCTGCGCCGCCTGCGGCAGCAGGGGAATCCCATCCCCGTACTGCTGCTCACCGCCAAGTCGGAGGTGGAGGACAAGGTGACCGGCCTGGACATGGGGGCCAACAAGGAGTATCAGATGATGGAGCTGCTGCTGCGCAACCCCCGGCAGCTCATCCCCACCGAGCGCTTTTTGGAGCGCATCTGGGGCTATGACAGCGAGGTGGAGCTGAGCGTGGTGTGGGTGTACATCTCCTACCTGCGGAAAAAGCTTGCCGCCCTCCAGGCGGACATCCAGATCAAGGCCAAGCGCAACGCGGGCTACTCCCTGGAGGAACAGACATGATCAAAAAACTGCGCCGGAAACTCATTGCCGCCTGTATGCTCTCCCTGGCAGTGGTGCTGCTGGTGATTTTGGGGGGCGTGAACCTGGTGAGCTACCAGAAGGTGGTGGCCGATGCCGACACCGTGCTGTCCATGCTGGCCAGCGTGGCACTGTCCCTGCTGGGACTGCTGGCAGTGCTGGTGCTGCTGCTCATCTTGTCCCACCGCATCGTGCGCCCTATGGCCGAGAGCTATGAAAAGCAAAAGCAGTTCATCACCGACGCGGGCCATGAGCTGAAAACCCCCATGACCATCATCAGCGCCGACGCCGACCTGCTGGAAATGGAGTGCGGGGAAAACCAGTGGCTTACCGACATCCGCCGCCAGGCCCAGCGGCTCACGGGGCTGACCAACGACCTCATCTACCTGTCCCGCATGGAGGAGGAGCAGCCCAAGCTCCAGGTCATCCAGTTCCCCCTCTCCGACCTGGCCGAGGAAATGGCCCAGTCCTTTGCCGCCCCCGCCCAGAGCCAGGGCAAGGAGCTGGAGGTTTCGGTGCAGCCCATGCTCTCCTGCACCGGGGACGAGAAGGCCATCCGGCAGCTCATTTCCATCCTGCTGGACAACGCCCTGAAATATTCTCCACAAGGGGGAAAGCTGACCCTGAAGCTGGAAAAGCAAGGGCGGAACGTGCTGCTCACCGTGTCCAACACCACCGCCCAGCCCATGGAGCGGGACAAGCTGTCCCACCTCTTCGACCGCTTTTACCGCACTGACCAGTCCCGCAGCAGCCAGACCGGGGGCTACGGCCTGGGGCTGTCCATCGCCCGGAGCATCGTGCTGGCCCACAAGGGGAAAATCCGGGCGGAGAGCCCCGACGGGACCAGCCTGTCTGTGGCGGTCACCCTGCCGGGATAACTTTTTTCCATTTTTAAGTACAATTAGGGTTGACACCTTATCCTAAGGGCAGAAACCAGGAAAAAACCTGCCTGACGGAAAGGAGTTTGCCATATGAACACCGAGAAGAACACCTGTTATGAGTCCCAGCCCCAGGAGGATCCCCGTTTTCCCGTTCCCGTGGAGAAAGCCCCCCGGAACAAGAGGGGAGGGCTGCGGCGGCTGACCACCCTGGTCCTCAGCGCCGTGCTCTTCGGCACGGTGTCCGCCGGGAGCTTCTACGGGGTGAGCTGCCTGCTGCCCCAGGGGGAGGGCGGCGCTGCGGCCGGGGGAGCGGTCAATATGGCCAGCACCTCCTACTCCTCCACCCGCTACGGCATGGATGTCTCCGACATCGCCGCGGCCGCCCTGCCCAGCGTGGTGTCCATCACCAATATCTCGGTGCAGGAGGTACAGAGCTACTTCAACCGCTTCGGCCCCGGCGGCTGGGGACAGACCCAGATGGAGGAGACCACCAGCTGCGGCTCGGGGGTCATCATCTCCCAGGATGAAAACTACCTCTATATCGTCACCAACCAGCACGTGGTGGCCGACGCCACCACCCTGTCGGTGAGCTTTGTGGACAACGCCGTGTATGAGGCCCAGCTGTGCGGCAGCGACGAGGAGGCGGACCTGGCGGTCATCAAGGTGGCCCTGAGCGACCTGTCTCAGGACACCCTGTCCCAGATCAAGGTCATCGCCGTGGGCGGCTCCGACCAGCTGGAGGTGGGCGAGCAGGTGGTGGCCATCGGCAACGCCCTGGGCTACGGCCAGTCGGTGACCACGGGCATCGTCAGCGCCCTGGACCGCTCCATGACCAATGAGAGCGGCGCCACCGCCACCTATATCCAGACCGACGCCGCCATCAACCCGGGCAACAGCGGCGGCGCTCTGCTGAATCTGGACGGAGAGCTTATCGGCATCAACAGCGCCAAGCTCTCCGACACCGACGTGGAGGGCATGGGCTACGCCATCCCCATCTCCGACGTGGCCCAGCTCATCTCCCAGCTCATGACCCAGGAGACCCCCCTGAACCAGACCAGCACCTCCTCTGCCCAGCAGCCCTCCGCCTTCCCCGGCTGGTGGGGGAACCGGCCCGCCTGAGAGGAGCGGACAGCCATTGAAAAATCCTGCCGCCCATAGTATAATGCCTCTGGCGTAACGCCAAATTTGCGCTGCATCCTCCCTGGAGAGGAGCGGCAGCAGGAGGAATTGAATATGGGAAAGACCAACACAAAGCTCACGTACCTCATGGAACTGGCCCTGCTGGTGGGCATCCTGCTGATGATGAACGTCACAGGACTTGCCATGATCCCGCTGCCCGGACAGTACGCGTCTATCATGACTGTACCGGTGGCCGTGGGAGCCATGATTTTGGGACCCCTGGCGGGGGCCGTATTGGGGGGCGTGATGGGCTGCATCAGCTTTTACACGGCCATCAAAACCGGGTTCAGCACCCTGTTTCTGGCGGGCTACACCGGTGGGACCGTGGTGGCGCTCAGCTTTGTCAACACCATCATCCCCCGCATCCTCATGGGATTTTGCGTGGGATGGATTTTCAAAGCCGTGCACAAGCTGGACCGGAGCAAGACCCTCTCCTACTACATTGGGGGACTGGCCGCGCCGGTGCTGAACACCCTGTTTTACATGACGGTGCTGGTGTTCATCTTCTGGAACGCCCCCACCCTGCAAAACCTGCTGGGGGAGGAGCTGATGGCCAAATTCCAGGACAACGTACTGCTGTTTGTGGCCGCCTATGTGGGCATCCAGGCTGTGCTGGAGGCCGTGGTGGGCTGTGTCATCAGCGGCTCCATCTGCAAGGCCCTGCGCGTGGTGTTGAAGCGGTAAGGAGGTCGCCATGAACGAGATCGGAATTATGGAAGTGGGCGGATTCCGGGTGGGACACGCCCAGAATGAAGAGGCCGCCACCGGCTGCACCGTGCTCCTCTGCGACCGCATGAGTCCGGCGGGTCTGGACGTGCGGGGCGGAGGCCCCGCCTCCCGGGAGTCCCAGATCCTGTCCCCCGTGGCCCAGGCTGAGGCCATCAACGCCGTGCTCCTGTCGGGAGGCAGCGCCTTTGGTCTGGACGCCGCCGGCGGGGTGCAGAAATACCTGGAGGAGCGGGGCATCGGCTTTGACGTGGGTATCACCAAGGTGCCCCTGGTGAGCCAGTCCTGCCTGTTCGACCTGGGGGTGGGCCGCTGTGATGTGCGCCCCGACGGGGCCATGGCCTACCGGGCCTGCGAGAATGCAGGCTATGATGCCCCCGCGGAAGGCAACGTGGGAGCGGGCACCGGCTGCTCCGTGGGCAAATACCGGGGCATGGAGCGGGCCATGAAGTCGGGCTTGGGCACCTATGCCCTCCAGGCGGGTCACCTGAAGGTGGGCGCCCTGGTGGCGGTGAACGCCCTGGGAGACATTTATGAAGGCGAAACCCAGATCGCGGGGCTGCTGAACCCGGAGAAAACCGCCCTGTCCAACACCCTGGAGGAACTGTTTCAGGATGTGACCATTGCTGACAATCTGTTTACCGGCAACACCACCCTGGGCATCGTGGTCACCAACGCCAAGCTGAACAAGACCCAGCTGACCAAGGTGGCGGGCATGACCCACAACGGCTTTGCCCGGGCCATCCGGCCGGTGCACACCAACGCCGACGGGGACAGCATCTACGCCCTGAGCACCGGGGACCTGCCCGGCGATGTGAACGTGGTGGGGGCTATGGCGGCCTGGGCCATGGAGCGGGCCATCGTGCGGGCTGTGAAGGCCGCCCGTCCCTCCTACGGACTGCCTGCCTGGGACACCCTGTGAGCCCGAAGCTTTTTTGTGAATTCATAAGACCCTTTTACCGGGCAGCCTGGTGCTGCCCGGTCTTTTTTTGCCAGGCGGCAGCAGGGAACGGATTCATAAAATTCTGGAAGAAAAGTGGAAATCAGGAGAAAATCGCATATTTTGTGAACAAAGATCGCAAACTTTGTAAACATTAGCACTCTCACCTTGACAGTGCTAATTTCCGGTGTTATAACAGAATCGTTCCAAGAGAGAGGCCCAAAGGGCTCCTCCCACAGGGCGAAAATAAGTGCTGTGAATGGAGGAATGACTTATGTTGCCCAGCATTTTTGGTGAAAACCTGTTTGATGATTTCTTTGATGATGACTTCGGAATGTTCCCCGCGTGGAACGGCCGTGATCCCCTGTATGGCAAGCATGCCAAGAACCTGATGAAGACCGACGTGCGGGAGATGGAGAACACCTACGAGGTGGACGTGGACCTGCCCGGCTTCAAGAAGGACGAGCTCAGCGTGGAGCTGAAGGACGGATACCTGACCATCAGCGCGGCCAAGGGTCTGGACAAGGACGAGAAGGACAAGGAAGGCAAGTATATCCGCCAGGAGCGGTATGCCGGGTCCTGCAGCCGCAGCTTCTATGTGGGCGATGTGAAGGCGGAGGATGTGGCCGCCAAGTATGAGGACGGCATCCTGAAGCTGACCCTGCCCAAGCAGGAGAAGAAGGAGCTGCCCAGAAGTTCCACCATTGCCATTGGCTGACATCAAAAGAGCGCTTCCGTTTTTGACGGAAGCGCTCTTTTTTTCGGTTCGGGGGAAGGAGGCAGGGGAGAAGAACCGTTTATTTTCACAAAATTTTGTCCTTATTTTTGTTCAAAGTCCCCGGTGGATTCCATGGACATCAGCTCCTTCACGATTTGGATGAAGCGCATGGTGTAGTCGGGGAGGGTGACGTCGGGGCGGTAGAGGGCGGAGAAATTGGCCGCCTGCTGGGCCTTGCCCACGGAAAAGACCTGGGGCGGGGTGACAAAGCGCATGTGGCGCAGGTAGCTTGCCAGGGAGAAGGACACCCCCAGGCCGTTGGCGGCCATCTGGGCGGCGGTCTCGATGTTGCGGATGAGCAGGGTGCGGCCGGGAATGGTGCCCGTCTCCTCCAGCACCTGGTCGGTGAAGTGGCGCAGGCTCTGGCCCGGGTGCTGGAGCAGGAAGGTCTCCTCCTGAAACAGGGACAGGTCCACCCAGGGGCGGGCAAAGCCCTGGCGGTACTGGGCCCGGGGGCACAGGGGATGGCCCGCGTGGACCAGAAAGACCAGGGGGTCGCTGTGCAGGTGGATGTGGGACAGCTGGGGGTAGGGCTCGGCCAGGTTGCACAGCAGCAGGTCCAGCTTGTCCTGGCGCAGCAGCTCCACCAGGCCGTTCTGGTTCAGCTCCTGTAAGGTGATCTCCACGTTGGGGTAGTAGCCCCGGAACACCTTCATGGCCGAGGGGATGAGCTGGGGGGAGCGGCGGATGGGGATGCCCACCCGCAGGCGGCCCTGGTAGCCGCTGACCACCCGGCCCACCTGCTCGTCAAAAGCCCGGCCCAGGGCCAGGATCTGCCGGGCCTTTTCCAGATAAACTTCCCCCAGATAGGTGGGCACCAGCCGCCGCCGGCCCCGCTGAAACAGGGGAAAGCCCAGGGCGGACTCCACTCCCGCCAGGTAGGAGGACAGGGCGGGCTGGGTGACCCCCAGCTGCCGGGCGGCCTGGGTCACGCTGCCGCAGTCGGCCAGGGTGACGATATAGAGCTGTTCCTTCAGATTCATGGGCCGCCCTCCATAAGAAAAACTTATACCCCGCCAAGGACGGGGGAATTTTACATTTTGGATTCCTCTCCATTATACTAAAGGACAGAAAGACCGGCAAGGCCTGATCCGGAGCGGGCGGCCGGCTTGTCCCCGGCTGGGTGTGTGCAATGGCCGGGGGACAAACCGCTTTAGAGGAGGAATCACGAAATGGCTAAGACCCCCAGTGAAGGAAAGGCCAAGAAGGCCTTCAAAATGCCCCACACTCTGGTGATTATTTTTACCATTATCCTGGTGGCCGTGCTGCTGACCTGGATCATCCCCGCCGGCTCCTATGACCGTGTGGAGGACGCCGTCACCGGCAAGCAGCTCATCGACCCGGCCAGCTTCCACTACGTGGAGAGCAGTCCTGTGAACCCCCTGACCATTATGGACCACGTGGTCACCGGCTTTATCAACTCCATTGACCTCATCCTGGTCATCCTCTTTGCCGGCGGCGCCTTCCATCTGGTCACGGAGAGCGGCGCCCTGCAGGCCTCGGTGGCCAAGGTGGCCCGGAAGTTCTCCAACCGGCTGTACATCTTCATCCCCATGCTCACCCTGGTGTTCACCCTCATCGCCACCAGCCAGGGCGTGAACCTGTTTATCCCCTTCGTTCCCATCACCCTGATGCTCTCCTACGCCCTGGGCCTTGACTCCATCGTGGGCGTGGGCATCATCCTCATGGGCGGCGCCGTGGGCTTCTCCACCGGCACCCTCCAGACCAGCACCACCCTGCTGGCCCAGGACATCGCGGGCCTGGCCCCCTTCTCCGGCATCGGCTTCCGTTTCCTGTGCCTGCTGGTCTTCTACGTCATCACCAACGCCTATCTCATCCGCTACGCCATAAAGATCCAGAAGAACCCCCAGCTCAGCCCCATGTACGAGCTGGACCAGCAGAATGAGATGAAGGCGGCCGCCGACCTGGACGCCTTCGGCGCCATGACCTGGAGGCGCTGGGCCATTCTGGCCGCTCTGGTGGGCGCCCTGGCCATCATCGTCTACGGCGGCCTGAAGATGGATTGGGATATGCCCAACTTCGCCGCCATGTTCCTGTGGCTGGCCGTTATCGTGGGCCTGCTGGACGGCAAGAGCCCCTCCGCCATCGCCAAGGGCCTGGTGGCCGGCTGCAAGACCATGCTGGGCGCTGCCCTCATCATCGGCCTGGCCCGTGCCATCGCTCTGATCCTCACCGCCGGCGGCATCATCGACACCATCGTCTATGCCCTGGCCGGGGTGCTGAACGTGGTGCCCAGCTTCCTGCAGGCTCCCGTCATGTTCATCCTGAACATCGTCATCAACATCTTCATCACCTCCGGCTCCGGCCAGGCCGCGGTGGTTATGCCCCTGTTCCTGCCCGTGGCCGACCTGGTGGGTATGACCCGTCAGACCGCCATTCTGGCCTTCAACTTCGGCGACGGCTTCTGTAACTATGTCCTTCCCACCTCCACCGCCCTCATGGGCCTCATCGGTGCGGCCAACGTGCCCTACGACAAGTGGATGAAGTTCATGTGGAAGCTGTTCCTCATCTGGGTGGTCACCGGCTGCATCCTGGTGAGCATCGCCCAGGCCATCCATCTGGCTTAATTCTTCTCTCTCTCTCCGCCACCCCTTCCCAGCCGGGAAGGGGTGGACGATCTTAACAAAGGAGTGTATCCCGTGAAGGAGCGCGTGTTCCAGGCCGTAGAGGCCCAGCGCCAGGCCCTGTGCGCCATGGCGGACGATATTTTTGACCATCCCGAGCTGGGATTTCAGGAGTTCCACGCCCAGAAGCTCATCACCGACTACCTGACCCAGTGCGGCTACCAGGTGGAGCTGGGAGTGGGGGGCGTGGAGACCGCCTTCCGGGCCGTGTTTGAAAACGGCCAGGGGGGACCCCGCATCGGCCTTCTGTGTGAGTACGACGCCCTGGAGGGCCTGGGCCACGCCTGCGGCCACCACATGCAGGGTCCCACCATCCTGGGCGCCGCCCGGGCCCTGAAGGAGTGCGCCGGGGAGCGGCCCTTCACTGTGGTGGTCTACGGCACCCCCGCCGAGGAGACCGCCCACGGCAAGCTGCGCATGCTGGAGGCGGGCTGCTTCCAGGATATTGACGTGGCCCTGATGATGCACGGCTCTCCCACCACCACGGTGGACGTGAAGTCCATGGCCATGTCCAGCTTCACCGTCACCTTCCACGGCAAGAAGGCCCACGCAGCCCTGAAGCCCGAGGCGGGCCGCAGCGCCTTTGACGCCCTGCTCATCGCCTTCCAGGGCATTGAGTTTTTGCGGGAGCACGTGCCCGAGGACACCCGCATGCACTACACCGTCACCCAGCTGCCCGGTCCGGCCAACGTGGTGCCCGATACGGCGGTGGGCAAGTTCTCCCTGCGGTCCTATTCCCGTAAAGCCCTGGACGAGGTGGTGGAGCGCTTCCACAAGATCATCGAAGGGGCCGCCCTCATTGCCGACGTGACCTACGACATGAAGGAGGGGGACCGGCTGGCCAACAAGATCCCCGTGCTGCGGCTCAACGAGCTGCTCATGGACAACGCCCGCCAGGTGGACGCCCCCCGCATGGCGCCCCCCCGGGAAAAGACGGGCTCCAGCGATTTCAGCAACGTGATGTATGAGCTGCCCGGCAGCTGCATCCGGGTGGCCATGGTGCCCCAGGGCACCTCCTCCCACTCCCAGGAGTTTTTGGATGCCGGCAAGAGCCAGGAGGCCCACCAGGCTGTCATGGTGGCGGCCAAGGTGCTGGCCGGCGCGGGCTGGGATATGATCCAGGACGACGGTGTGCTGGCCGCCATCCAGGAGGAATTTGCCCAGAACCGGGCTTCCAACGTGTAAAAAGCCAAAGGACCGGCGGACATTGTCCGCCGGTCCTTTTTTCCGCTCTTGCGGGGGCGGCCCCTTTTGGATATGATAGGGGAAAGAACATTCCGAAAGGAGCCGTCCCCCATGAGTGAGACCGTACCCGTACACATTATCGCCCGCATCCGCAGCCAGTTCCCGGAAAAATTCGGCATTCCCCGGCAAAGCGGCCTGGTGGAGGAGCTGAAGGCCCGGGTGGTCTTTGAGCCCGAGTACCGGGACCCCCAGGCCCTGCGGGGGCTGGAGGGGTTCTCCCACATCTGGCTCATCTGGCAGTTCTCCCGGTCCATGGGGGCGGGCTGGTCCCCCACGGTGCGGCCGCCCCGCCTGGGTGGCAACGAGCGCATGGGGGTCTTTGCCACCCGGTCCCCCTTCCGGCCCAACCCCATGGGCCTGTCCTGCGTGAAGCTGGAGAAGGTGGAGCTCAGCACGCCTGAGGGGCCGGTCCTGTGGGTGGCGGGGGCCGACCTTATGGACGGCACCCCCATCTATGACATCAAGCCCTACCTGCCCTACGCCGACTGCAAGCCCCAGGCGGTGGGGGGCTTTGCCAGCGCCCCCAAGGAGGCCACCCTCACCGTGGACTTCCCGTCCCAGCTGCTGGAGCGGGTGCCCCAGGAACTGCGGGAGGCTCTCTCCGGCGTGCTGGCCCAGGACCCCCGGCCCACCTACCACCACGACCCCCAGCGGGTGTACGGCATGGCCTTCGGCGGCCTTCAGGTGCGCTTCACCGTGGACGGGGACCGGCTCACCGTGGTGGAGGTGGAATAACTCACCGCCGCACGATATTTTCCGAAATCTCCCCCAGGGCCTGGGCGGCCTCCATGTCAAAGCGCTGACTGCGGGCCAGGTCGGCCAGGGACACGATGCCCACCACCTTGCCCCCCTCCACCACGGGCAGGCGGCGTACCTGGCGCTGGGCCATGAGCTGGGTGGCCTGGCGGCAGTCGGAGCGGGGCTCCACCCAGGCGCAGCCCCGGGTCATAATGTCCCGCACCGGGGTCTGGGCCGGGTCCTCCTCGGCGGCGATGCACCGCAGGATGATGTCCCGGTCGGTGACCATGCCCCGCAGGCGGCCGTCGGCCCCGCACACCGGCAGGGCCCCCACATTGTGGCGGCTGAGCAGCCGGGCGGCCAGGGCGGCGGAGGCCCCCGGCTCGATGGTGACCACGCTGGGATTCATAAGTTCCCGTACTTCCATGGTAGTTCCTCCTTGTTCTGGAATGGCTTATCCCCCAGTATGCCCTCCCGCCGCCCCGGACATACGGCCTGTGGCTTTTTTAACAAACTTTAATGTGGCAGACCCAAATTTCTGTTGCATTTTCCCTGCGCTGCGAGTATACTTGCATCATTTACATGGGCCTTTGGCCAAAAGGAGAACAATATGAATCAAGAATCCGGTAAACAGAAGTCCCGCAAACCCATGGGGAAAGGGAAGAGCATCCTGGTGAACCTGCTGGTGACCCTGGTGGTGGGACTGGTGTATTTCTACTTCACCATCCCCGCCATCAACCCCCAGTCGGCGGACTTTTACAGCTTCCTCTTCCTGCTGTGCGTGGTGTATATGGTCTCCGCTCTGGTGACCTCGGGCTTCCGGGGCGGCCAGTACGGCAAACCCCGGGTGGGAGACTACTTCCGGTTCATCAAGCAGCAGTGCCTGCCTGTGGGCGTGTTCATGCTGGTAGTGGTAGCGGTGGCCCTGGTGGGCCAGCTCCTCTCCCTGCCCATCTTCCGGGCCGGGTCCTACCGGGAGCTGCTGACGGTGGAAGACGGCACCTTCTCTGAGGATATCAGCCAGATCTCCTTTGACAAGATCCCCACCCTGGACCGGGCCAGCGCCGAGTACCTGGGGGACCGCCAGATGGGTACCCTCAGCGACATGGTCAGCCAGTTTGAATATCCCAGCGATGAGTCGGTACAGATCAACTATCAGGGCCGCCCCGTGCGGGTGTCTCCCATCGCCTACGCCGACCTCATCAAGTGGTTCACCAACCGGGGCGAGGGCCTGCCCGCCTACGTGGTGGTGGACATGGTGACCCAGGAGGCCAACGTGGTGCGGCTCCAGGAGGGGATGAAGTACTCCTTCTCCGAGCCCTTGAACCGCAACATCATGCGCCACCTGCGCTTCCAGTATCCCACCTATATCTTCTCGTCCCCCCGCTTTGAGATCGACGAGGAGGGCCAGCCCTGGTGGGTGGCTCCCCGGGTAGTCAAGACCATCGGCCTGTTTGGCGGCGCGGACATCAAGGGCGCGGTGCTGTGTAACGCCATCACCGGCGAGAGCACCTACTACGACGTGG
Source organism: uncultured Eubacteriales bacterium (assembly GCA_900553135.1). GTDB lineage: Bacteria > Bacillota > Clostridia > Oscillospirales > Oscillospiraceae > Lawsonibacter. Next base: position 28,015 of record USCO01000008.1, read on the forward strand.
CCGACGTGCCCACCTGGGTGGACAACGTGTACACCCCCCAGCTCATTATGGAGCAGTATAACTACCATGGCACCCTGGTCCACGGGTTCATCAACTCCGTGCTGGGCCAGCGGGACGTGACCATGACCACCGAAGGCTATAACTATATCGCCCTCAACGACGACGTGTATGTGTACACCGGCGTCACCTCGGCCAACGCCGACCAGTCCAACCTGGGCTTCCTGCTGAGTAACCAGCGCACCAAGGAGACCAAGTTCTACACCGCCCCCGGCGCCACCGAGAACGCCGCCAAGGGGTCGGCCCAGGGCGAGGTCCAGGACCTGGGCTACACCGCAACCTTCCCCCTGCTGCTGAACATCGCCGGAGAGCCCACCTATTTTATTCCCCTGAAGGACGCCAACAACCTGGTGAAGAGCTACGCCATGGTCAACGTGGCCCAGTATCAGGTGGTGGCGGTGGCCCCCTCCGTGGCCCAGTGTGAGCAGAACTATATCCGCCTGCTGGCCGAGAAGGGCATCACCCAGACCGAGGAGCTGCCCAAGACCCAGGCCCAGGGCGCTGTGGCCGAGATCCGCACGGCGGTGCTGGATGGCAACACCTACTACTTCCTCCGCCTGGAGGGCGAGGACATCTTCTATGCCATCTCCGCCGCCCAGAACCGGGAAGTGGTGGCCCTCAACGTGGGCGACCAGGTGACCATTGACCACGCCATTCCCGCCGAGGGAGACAGCTCCTCCATTTTGGACGCCTACTCCCTGGAGATCCAGTAAACAAAAAGAGAGCCATCTCACGATGGCTCTCTTTTTTGCGCTTTTTTTGGGGGAATTCCGCCGCCCTGTCCAGACAATGAACGTTTCCTACGGCTGTATGCACCAGGCGCGCTTTCTCCGTCCAGCTTGCCTGGCTTTCCTGGATTGCCTGGTCAGCGGCAGCGGCGGGGAAGCGGGGGCAGTCGACTGTGGCACCCGCGCCGGATGCGAGGAACAACTACCCGGGAAGCGTCCCCCGTAACGGGGTCCGGGCGGACCGTGACTGGTGCGCTGGCGCACCTCGGAGCGGTCCCCCGGCGATCTTTGGTTCTTTCCATCGCTGGAAAGAACACAAAAGGGAGAATTCCGCCGCTCCGGCGGCGGGTTCCTTTGCCCGCGGCGGCAAAGGAACCAAAACGCCGTTGTTTGCGGCCCCTTTGGCTTGCAGTCTCAAGCGGCGGGCAAAATTTGAGTGGTTACTACTTCTCCTTCCGGGCCACTGGGCCCTGGCGGGCGGAGGTTGGGGTTTTCTTGTTTCCTTGGGTCCGCCTGGCTTTTGCCACGTTTTTGGCTGGTTGGCAGACGGCGGGCCGATGAGACATCGGCCCCTACAAGGGAGCGAGGCGAAACTTGCCAATCCCCGGAAAGGTCGTCTGCTTTCTGATTCTGTACCCGCCCCGGAATTGGTCAGAGGGAAGCGGAGCTTCCCGCAAAGTTCTTTGCTAAGCTTTCTTTCAAGAAAGCGGCGGAGGGGACGCGGCCCACGGCGGAGAGGGAGGCCTGGGGAAAGTCGAAGATGCTCCGGGCCAAATTCCGCAGGTCCTCCCGGGTCACCCGGTCGTAGCTCTCCAGAATCTCCTCCGGCTCCCGCACCCGGCCATAGAGCAGGGTGGAGGTGCCCAGGTGGCTCATGCGGGCCTGGACGGACTCCAGCCCCATGAGGATGTTGGCCTTGGCCTGGTCCCGGGCCCGGTCCAGCTCCTCCTGGGAGGGGCCCTCCTGGGTCAGGTCCCGGACAATGGAGATCATGGTCTCCAGGGCGGCGTCCTGCTGGTCCCGGTTCAGGGCGGTGTAAATGCCCAGCAGCCCGGCGTCGGCGTAGTCGGAGAGATAGGAGTAGACCGTGTAGCACAGGCCCCGCTGCTCCCGCAGCTGCTGGAACAGCCGGGAGGAGCAGCCGCCGCCCAGAATGGAGTTGAGCAGCAGCAGGGCGTAGCGGTCAGGATGGGTGTAGGGCAGGGCAGGGAAGGCCAGCAGCAGGTGGTTTTGCTCAATGGCCTTTTTCCGGGCGGTGACGGCGGGCTGGTACTTGCCGGGCTTGGCCTTGGGGGCGTCTCCGGCGGGGATCTGGGAGAGCCGCTGGGCCAAGGCGTCGGCCTGCTGCTGGGTAAAGCTGCCCGCCAGGGAGACCACCATGGCCGAGCCGGTGTAGTGCCGCCGCTGCCAGTCCAGCAGGCTCTCGCCGGTCATGGATTCCAGGGTGGACTGGCGGCCCAGGATGGGCCGGGCCAGGGGAGAGCCCTTGTACACCGCCGCGGCCAGGCGCTCGGCGCACAGGTCCTCGGGGGTGTCCTCATACATGCCGATCTCCTCCAGGATGACCCCGCGCTCCAGCTCCACGTCCCTCTGGTCAAAGCGGGAGGCAAAGAGCATGTCGCACAGCAGGTCGGCCGCCCGGTCCAGGTGGTTGTCCAGGCAGCGGGCGTAGAAGCAGGTGGACTCCTTTGTGGTGTAGGCGTTTACCTGGCCGCCGATGGCGTCCATCTCCCGGGCCAGATCCCCGGCGGAGCGGCTGTGGGTGCCTTTGAAGGACATGTGTTCAATAAAGTGGGCCGCGCCGTTTTCCAGGGCCGTCTCGTGCCGGGACCCGGCGCCCACGAAAAAGCCCAGAGCGGCGGAGCGCACGCCGGGGATGTGCTCGGTGAGCAGGCGCACGCCGTTGGGCAGGGTGGTGGCTTGATACATGAAAGGGCTCCTCTCCAAAAATGTGACAATTCTCGTGTAAGAGAGTATACCACAGGAAAACGGAAAACGTCCAGGGCGGCGGGGGAGCAAATGCTGCCATGAAAAATCAGGACAGACAGGTATAAGAACGGAAAAAGGGGGCCACAATAGGCTGCGGAGGTGGTTTCATGAATCGAAACCCATGGACGAAATTGGGCGACTTTGTGCTGGGAAAGGGCTTTTACATAGTCCTGTTCCTTTGCCTCGCCGCAATCGGAATTTCGGGCTATTATATGGTACGCTTTGCCGGGGGCAGCCAAGACCCGGCGCAGTCGGTGACGGGCACCCCCAAGGTGACCCTGCCGGACCCTGTGGAGCAGTCCCAGGGGGAGAAACCCCAGGAGCAGCAGACCCAGAAGGAGGACCCCCAGCCGGTGAAGGAGCCGGTGGAGGAGGAGACCGCCGCCCCGGAAACTACTGGGGACGAAACGGTGGTCTACACCTGGCCGGTGAAGGGGGAGGTGCTGCGGGGCTTCTCCGTGGAGACCCTGGCCTATGACCAGACCATGGGGGACTGGCGCACCCACTCGGGGGTGGACATCGCCGCCGAGGAGGGACTGAAGGTCCTGGCCCCAGGGAAGGGCGAGGTGACCCAGGTGTATGACGATCCCATGATGGGCAGCACCGTGGTCATCAGCCACCCCGACGGCCACAGCAGCCTGTGCGCTAACCTGGGGGATATCCAGGTGGCCGTGGGCGACCAGGTGGACACCGGCGCCGTCATCGGCGTGGTGGGCGGAGGAGCCATGGCGGAGAGCGCCATGCCCTCCCACCTGCACCTGGAGATGACCGCCGAGGACGGCGGGCCCATCGACCCCCTGACCGTTCTTCCCGCGCTTTCTTGAAAGAAAGCTTAGCAAAGAACTTTTTGCGAAACTTCGTTTCGCCTCGACAAGTTTAGGAGCGGGGTCCAAGAAGAAAGTGCCCGGTCTTTCCGGGGATTGGGAAGAGGACAAGCCGGGAACGCAAAAACTTTCCACATTTCCTTTGCCCATTGTGGAATCTGTTCCGGAACCAGGAGCGCCATCTTAGGATGGCGCTCCTGGTTTGTTTCGTAGGGGCCGATATCTCATCGGCCCGTTGTCCATTACCAGACCAAACAGCATGGTAAAAGCCAGGCGGGCCGAAGGAGACAAGAAAGCCCTAACCTCTGCCCAGCCAGGGCCCAGTGGCCCGGAAAGGGAGGGGAGAGCCACTCAAATTTTGCCCGCCGGAAAAGTTTTCCTGCCAAAGGGGCCGGAAAAAACGGCGTTTTGGTTCCTTTGCCGCCGCGGGCAAAGGAACCCGTCGCCGGGGCGGCGGAACTCTCCATTTGCGTGGGTGTGCCTTTCTGAGCGATCAGAAAGGCACGAAAGAATCGCCGGGGGACGCCGCAATCGGACCGGCGGCCAGCCGCCCGGTCCTCCATGTCGGCTTTCCCCCGGACCCCCATTACGGGGGACGCTTCCCGGAAGATCGTTCCGTAACGCCGGCGCGGGTGGTGACAGGATTGCCCCCGCTTCCGCTCCGCTGCCGCTGGCCTGGGAAAGGGGAGAAGGCGGTCCGGCTGGACGAAGAAAGCGCGCCGGTTGCCACCAGCCGTAGGGGCTGGTCTGTATTGGGCGGGCGGCGGAACGCCGCCCCTACGCAGTAATCTCTAAAATCCGGACAATTATGAGGAAGATACAGAAGCGAAACGCAGTTTCGCACAAAGTTCTTTGCTAAGCTTTCTTTCAAGAAAGCGTGCCGGCCCCCGCGTTTCCCACAAAAAAGTGGCCCTTCTTTTGTGGGAAAGGGCCACAGACATTCCGTCCGCAATATGGTATCCTGTCCTTGTAAGAAACACAGGATGGGAGGGAACGCCATGAAAAAAGGAATTTTGATCCTTGCGGGCTGTTTGCTGGCGGGGCTGCTGCTGGCAGGCTGCGGAACAAAACAGGAGGACATCCGGGAGAAGATGAACGACACCCCGGTGGTCAAGCTGGAGTGGGTCGAGGTGGCCGATGATCCCGTCTTTGTGTGGGAGCCCGGAGCGGCCTCCGTGGCGGCTCTGGACCTGGAACCCGGGGGAAGCGCCACGGAGGAGGAATGGCTCTACCGCTTTACCTATTTCCCGGAGGAATATGTGTCGGGCACCGAGGAGATCGTGGTGGAGTTCGGCCCCACCGCCATGACCATTGACGGAGAAAGCTATGTCCCCGGCGAGGGGGTGTTTACGACACCATTTTGCAGTGGGCCAGGGACCAATACGACTATTGGTCGGTACAGGACTGAAAAAACGGGAGCGCCCATAGGGCGCTCCCGTTATCATATGCTTTGAGGTTAAACCTGTGGAAGCGAAACGAAGTTTCGCAAAAAGTTCTTTGCTAAGCTTTCTTTCAAGAAAGCGTGCCTACTTTTCTTTCAAGAAAAGTAGGTTACAGGCGGGACAGGCCGTAGCTGTTGGACAGGGCGTCGATCCTGCGGCCCTCGGCGCACATGGCGCAGTCCTTGGGGGAATAGGTGGCGTAGCCGGGGATGTCGTCGGGGGTGAACAGGCTGTAGATGGGCACGCCCTCCACCTCCTCCAGGGTGCTGAACACCGAGGCGATGCCCTGGACGCGGCCGCCGTAGTACTGCACGCACTCCAGCATGCGGTTGACGCTCTTGCCCGAGTTCACGGTGGAAATGAGGATAAGCACATCCCGGTTCTGAATCATGGGGATCAGATTCTCCCGGAAGATGAGCTGGCCGTTGGAGTCATACTCCGGGGTGACCACGTTGATATTCTTGTCGCTGTTGACGGAGAAACGGTCGTTTTTGGCCAGGTGACGGGCAAGGAAGGCGCCCAACACCTCGCTTCCGTCCAGACAGACGATGGTGTCCACGCCCTTTTCGTAGGCATAGCGCTGGGCCAGGGTCATGGCGGCCTCACGGGCCATGGTGTGTTCGTGCTTCATGCGGGTGATGTCAATGTAGTGGGTGTTGTGGGAATGACGGGTGGCAAAGTGACCGGCAACGACGGATACTTCCAGCTTGGGATTGAACTTGGACCGGATGTTCATGGTCTCGCCTCCAATTCATCATAGTGGCCAAAACTTGACACCAACATTATACCTTCTCTTGTGAATAAAAGCAAGAGATATTCCGCACTCCTGCAAAATTCCCCGTTGACAAGGGTTCGTTCCTGTGGTATGCTCTTGTTAGTTAGCGAAGACTAACTAAGATAAGATGAAATTTGGCCTGAGGGCCCATTTCTTTTCTGCGTGAGTTAGCATACGCTAACGAAAGGAGCGACACCATGAGCGAGCTGCATCAGCTGGAATACAACCTGGCCTACCACGGGGCTCCGGCTCTGGCGGGGATCAAGGCCGCCGACCTCATCGCCTGGGGCACCCCGGAGCAGTGCCGTGGGGAGGGCTTCTGCCGTTACCAGCAGGAGCTGGCCCGGCGGGGCATCTGCCTGACGGTGCTGCGGGCGGAAGGGCCCCGGTGCCTGCTGCTGGTCTACCGGCGGGAGCAGCTGGCCCGGCGGCTGGAGGAGCCCGCGGTGCGTGCCATGCTGGCCCGGGCGGGGTATCCCGTGGACGGGACGCCGGAGGAGCAGCTGGAGCTTCTGGCCCAGCGGCTGGCTGGGGGCGAGTTTCCCCACGAGGTGGGCCTGTTTCTGGGCTACCCGCCGGAGGATGTGGCCGCCTTCTGCCGCCATCGTGGGCGGGATTTCAAGGTGTGCGGCTGCTGGAAGGTGTACTGCGATGTGGAAGGGGCCCTGCGGTGCTTCCGGCGCTACCGCCGGTGCCGGGAGGCCCTGTGCCGCCGGCTGGAGGAGGGCAAGGCCCTGACCCAGCTGTTCCGGGCGGCGTAAAGACGGAACCTGTGCCTATGGGCATTTGGATCAAATGATATCACAACATTTTGGAGGTTTTTCCTATGAGTAAGGTGGCAGTGATCTATTGGAGCATGACAGGCAACACCCAGGCCATGGCCGAGGCGGTGGCGCAGGGCATCCAGGAGGCGGGTGGCCAGGCCGATCTGCTGACTGTGGACCAGATCACCCCGGACCAGGCCCTGGAGTACGACAAGCTGGCTCTGGGCTGCCCCGCCATGGGGGCCGAGGTGCTGGAGGAGGCGGAGTTCGAGCCCTTCTTCTCCCAGCTGGAGGGCCGCCTGGGCGGCAAGAGCGTGCTGCTGTTCGGCTCCTACGGCTGGGGCGACGGCCAGTGGATGCGTGA
>USCO01000009.1 GCA_900553135.1 uncultured Eubacteriales bacterium
GAGGTATCCGTTTCTCCTCCACCGGCACCGCCGGCGTTCAGAAAGGAAGGTTCGTTATGACGCGAAAACTTGTTTCTCTCCTCCTGGCCCTCCTGATGGCCAGTGTCATGGCGGTCAGCGCCGCTGCCGCCACCTTACAGAGCAACCAGGCGGTCTACCACCTGTCCCAGGACCCCTCGGGCTCTCAGCCCTTCTCCTTCTCCGCCTCGGAATCCCACTCGGCCACCCTGGTCCCCCTGGGCACTGTCATCCGCAGCGATTCCGGTGGACAGCTTTCCATTGAGCGCTTTGTGCAGAAGGGGAACTACTGGGTCTCGGACAGCACCACCTCCGCCCAGTCCCAGCTGACCGTCTCCGACGCGGGCTACATCTACCGCATCAGCACCCTGGACGCCGAGGGCAATCCCGTGGACCGGGGCATCTGGGTGCGGGGCAACGGCAATCCCACCTATGCCACCATCACCGGGGAACCTGTGGACCAGTGGGCCGCCGACCTGGTCAACGAGGCCATCTCCGCCCAGCTGATGCCCAGCCTGCTGAAAGGCAAGGATCTGCGCAACTCCATCTCCCGGCTGCAGTTTGCCGCCCTGGCGGTGCAGCTCTATGAGACCACCACCGGCCAGACCGTCTCTGTCCCCCAAGAAAATCCCTTCTCCGACACCAGCGATCCCCAGGCCCTGAAGGCCTACGCCCTGGGCGTCACCTCGGGTACGGGCAACGGCTGCTTCAGTCCCAGCCGCACCATCACCCGGGAGCAGGCGGCGGTGATGCTGTGCGCCGTCTACCGTGCCGCCGGAGGTACCATCTCCGCCCCCAGCACCGACCGCTTCACCGACCACAGCAGCATCTCCTCCTGGGCCCGGGACAGCGTGTACTTTCTCTCCCACCAGGGTGTCCTGGCCGGCACCGGCGAGGGGCGCTTCTCCCCCCAGAACACCGCCCAGCGCCAGGCCTGTCTCATCATGTCCCTGCGCATGTCCCAGACTCTGCTGAAGCCGCAAGCATAAAAAAAGGCCGCCGAAAGGCGGCCTTTTTCTTATTCCTTTTCCCCCGTCAGATAGGGCAAAAAGCGCAGCATCAGCACCACCCAGGTGGCCACAAAGGCCACGCTGGCCAGGCAGGCACACCAACGCTTGGCCGCCTTGGGCAGACTCATGCCCATGAGCAGCCCCATGGCAAACAGGCACATCTTCACCAGGGCAAAATCCTTCCAGGTGGAGTGGGCCGCGTAGGCGTCGGCCCGGTTCGTCAGCATAGACCAGTACTTCATAGAGATACCCTCCTTAACATCTTTCTATGTTATTCATGGGCCTGGGCCCAAGTGGTTCCGGCGTGGGTATCAGCCAGCAGGGGGACAGACAGGGAGACAGCTCCCTCCATTTCCTCCCGCAGCAGGCGGCACACGGTCTCCTGCTCCTCCTCCGGGCACTCCACAATGAGTTCGTCGTGGACCTGGAGCACCAGGCGGCCCTTCAGGCCCTCCCGCTCCAGGCGGTCCCGCACCCGGATCATGGCCATTTTGATGATATCGGCGGCAGTGCCCTGGATGGGCATGTTCAGGGCCACCCGCTCTCCAAAGGAGCGGGTATTGAAGTTGGAGGACTTAAGCTCGGGCAGCCAGCGGCGGCGGCCAAAGAGGGTGGAGACATAGCCGTCCTGCTTGCCCTGCTCCACCACCCCGTCCATATAGGCACGCACCCCGGGATAGGTGGCAAAATACTTGTCCATATACTCCTTGGCCTGGGCCACAGTGACTCCGATGTCCTGGCTCAGGGAGAAGGGGGAGATGCCGTAGACGATGCCGAAGTTCACCGCCTTGGCGCTGCGGCGCATCTCGTGAGTCACCTGCTCCGGCGCTACCCCAAAGACCTGGGCGGCGGTGACGGTGTGGAAGTCGGCTCCAGAGCGGAAGGCCTCGATCATCCGCTCATCCCCCGCCATGTGGGCCAGCAGGCGCAGCTCGATCTGGGAGTAGTCGGCGTCCACCAGCACATTCCCCGGTCCCGCTCCGAACATCTCCCGCATCTGGGCCCCCAGGGGGGTGCGGATGGGGATATTCTGCAGGTTGGGCTCGGTGGAACTGAGCCGCCCCGTGGCGGTGACAGTGTTCTGGAAGCAGGTGTGGATGCGCCCGTCGGGGGCGATGACCTTGCCCAGGCCGTCCACGTAGGTGGATTTCAGCTTGGTGAGCTGGCGGTAGTCCAGAATGGCCTCGATGATGGGGTGCTTGCCCCGCAGCTTCTCCAGCACCTCGGCGTTGGTGGAGTAGCCCGTCTTGGTCTTTTTCACCGGAGGCAGCCCCAGCTTTTCAAAGAGGATCTTGCCCAGCTGCTGGGTGGAGTTGATGTTGAACTCCTCCCCCGCCAGAGAGAAAATGGTCTCCTGGTCCCCGGCGATGCCCTGGGCCAGGGTCTCGCCGAAGGCGGAGAGGGCCTTCCGGTCCACCAGCACCCCGGCCAGCTCCATCTGGGCCAGCACGGAGCACAGGGGCAGCTCCACCTCCTTGTAGAGCTTGGTGAGGTTCAGTTCCTCCAGACGCTGGGACAGGGTCTCATAAAGTGCGTCGATGAGGGCGCAGTGGCTCAAAAAGGCGCCCATGGGCCCGCTGACCTGGGCGGCGGCTCCCTCCCGGTCCTGGGAGGCGGCATAGGGGTCCTCTCCGGCGGCGCGGGCCTCCTCAAAGGCAAAGAGGGAGTCGAAGGCGCCGGGGGCCAGATACTCCTTGGCCTTGGCAAATTCCTGATTGTAGTAGGTGAGCCCCAGCTTTTCCAGGTCGTAGCTGCCGTCGGTGGGGGCCAGCAGGTAGGCGGCCACCTCGGTGTCAAAGCAGATATCCCCGGGTTCCACGCCCTGGTCCAGCAGCTGACGGATCAGCTCCTTGGAGCCGTGGACCACCTTGGAGATACCGGGGCCAAAGAGGGCTTTCAGCACCTGGTTATAGTGTTCCAGACGGCTGGCAAAGAGCAGGGCCCCGTGGGCCTCCGTTGGGCTGGGATTGAAGCTGACACAAACGGCGTCCAGGTCGGGCAGGGCCAGCACGGCCACGTGGTCAGCCTGCCGCCACAGGGCCAGCAGCTCTTCCGCCCGAGCGAAGCTGTCCACCACCTCGCTGGTGCAGGTGCCCTCCACCATCTTGTCCTCCTGGGGTGCGCCCTCCCCCTGGGGGGCGGTGAGGTGGTATTTGTCGATGAGTTTGGAGAATTCCAGCTCCAAAAACAGCTGGTAGAGCCGGTTGTTGTCCACATCCCGGCGCACATTGGCCTCCGGGTCAAATTCCAGGGGGGCGTTGCAGCGGATGGTGGCCAGGTCGTAGGACATGCGGGCCATCTCCTCCCCCTCCTGAAGCTTTTTGATGACGCCGGGCTTGGCGGGGGTGCCGGGGGCCATCTCCGGGGTGGGCATGGCGGCGTACAGATCGTCAATGGAGCCGTAGCGCCCCACCAGGGCCATGGCCGTCTTTTCGCCCACTCCCTTGACGCCTGGGATGTTGTCGCTGGCGTCTCCCATGAGGGCCTTCAGGTCGATGATGTGGATGGGGTCAAAGCCGTACTCCTCCCGGAACACCTCCGGGGTCATGTCCCGGGTGGTGGTGCGGCCCATGCGGGTGGACACCAGCTTGACGGTGGTGGTGTCGGTGACCAGCTGGAGGGAGTCCTTGTCTCCCGTGACGATCACCGTCTCCCACCCGGCGGCGGTGTCTTTCTTGGAGATGGTGCCGATGAGGTCGTCGGCCTCCCAGCCGTCCATCTCGTACATGGGGATGTTCATGGCGGAGAGGACGTTTTTCAGCAGGGGCATCTGGCTGGCCAGCTCCTCGGGCATCCCCTTTCGGGTGGACTTGTACCCCTCGTAGGCCAGATGGCGGAAGGTGGGAGCCTTGCGGTCAAAGGTGACGCACAGGGCGTCGGGCTTCCCCTCATCCAGCAATTTATTGAGAATGTTCAAAAAGCCAAAAATGGCGTTGGTGGGCTGTCCCGCCCGGGTGGTGAGATTCTGGCTCACCCCGTAAAAGGCCCGGTTGACAATGGAGTTGCCGTCCAGGACCATGAGCTTTTTCATTTGGGTTCCCCCTGACTCCGGCCGCGGCCGGGTAAACTGGTTTTTTCAAGTCCAGTATATCAGTCTTTCCCCCCTCGGGCAAGAAAAACCGGGCCGGAGGGATTCCTTTCCCTCCGGCCCGGTACTGCTTTACAGGGCGGCCGCCAGCTTCTCGGCCTGGCCTTTCGCTTCCTCCAGAATGGCCTGGGGGTCGTTGCCCCACACATCCAGCCCCTCGGCGCTGAGACAGTGGGCCTGGGGGATACCCAGCATGCGCCCCAGTCCTCCCACATAGTCAAAGCCGAAGTTCTGCTCCCCAATGGGGCCTCCGGCGGTGGTGATGTACACCACGTGCTCCGCCCGGCACAGGCCCTCCTGCCCGTGCTCGGTGTAGTGGAAGGTGATGCCCAGGGTACTGGCCCACTCCAGATAGACCTTCAGGGCAGCGGGGAAGGTGAGGTCCCAGTAGGGGGCGGCGATCACCACCAGGTCCGCCTGGGCCATCTCCCGGGCGGGGGCAAACATGGGGTCCTCCGGAGCCTCCACCACCAGACGGTCCCGCTCCTCGGTGAGGGGGCCGGTGAGGATGGGCAGGTCACAGGCGGTGAGGTCCCGCTCCTTGATCTCCACCTGGGGCCAGCGCTTGCGGCAGGCCTCCAGAAACGCCTGGCTCAAACGCCAGGTGCGGGACTTCTCCTTGCCCCGCAGGCAGGCGTTGACAAACAAAATTTCCTTCATAGGGCTCGCTCCTTTTCCTGATCCTCCAGCGCGCACCGGGCGGTGTTCACCAGGTATTCCATGGCCTGCACGGGGTAGTCCCCCACGGCGGTCTCCCCCGTGAGCATCAGGGCGGAGGAGCCCTGGAGCACGGCGTGGTAGATGTCGCTCACCTCCGCCCGGGTGGGCACGGGGCGGTGCTCCATGGACCACAGCAGCTGAGTCACCACAAAGAAGGGTTTCCTTGCTGCCCGGCACCGTTGGGCGATCTCGGCCTGGACCGAGGGCAGCCGCCACAGGGGCATGCTGTTGCCCAGGTCTCCCCGGGCGATGCAGATGATATCCGCCGCGGCCATGATCTCGTCCAGCTTTTCCAGGCCCAGGTGGTTTTCGATCTTGGCCATGATCTTCACGTCCTCCAGGCCATAGTCCGCCATGGCCCGGCGCAGGGCGGCCACGTCCTCTTTCCCCCGCACAAAGGGCTGGAGGATGTGGGTGACGCCGCAGGAGCGGGCCTGGGCCAGGTTGGCCAGGTCCTCCTCCGTCAGGGCGGGCACGTCCAGGTCCACCCCCAGAATGGCCAGGCTCTTCCGGCTCTGCAGCAGGCCGCCCCGCTCCACCCGGCAGGTGAGCCCCGCGGCCTCCGCCTTGGTGACAGTGAGCAGCAGGGCGCTGTCATCCAGGGAGATCTGGTCTCCCGGCCGGGCTCCGGCGATCACGGGAGTGGGGACCGGAATGCCCCCCTCGCCCAGCACCACCGCCATGCCGTGCTCCAGTAGCAGGGGCTTTGCCAGCCGTCCCACCCGCAGCTCCGGGCCCTGCAGGTCAATGATGAGCTGAGCCTGCACCCCCGTCTCTTGGGCGGCGGGCCAGTACTCCTCCTCCAACAGCTTTCTGCAGTGGAGGAGACTGGTATGGGACAGGTTCAGCCGCGCCCCCGTCATCCCCCGATGAAACATCTCCCGCAATATGGGCCGGCGGCCGCAGCCCGTGCCTAAAGTGGCATAAAATTCCATGGAGCTCTCTCCTTTCTCCATTGTTTCCCCCTATTATGCCGCCCCCTGCGTCCTTCGTCAACGGGAACGGAGCTTTTCCCCTGAAATCAATTTGTTTACTGCTTTTTCATAGACTTTTTGACCCGGCTATGGTAAAATGGGTTATTCACGGGACCTTTCCATTCCCGTTATACATACTCACCATTTTGGAGGGCATTCCATTGAAAACAGATATTCTTGGGATTCGCTTTGATAACCTCACCCGGGAAGAGGCGCGCCAGGCCGGTGCGCAGCTGCTGCAGTCCCCGGATTTTCACTACGTCGTCACCCCTAACCCCGAATTTATCCTGGCTGCGGAAAAGGATCTGGAATTTCAGAAGATCCTGAACAAGGCCGACCTGGTGCTGCCCGACGGCATCGGTGTCGTGTATTCCTCCAAGATCCTGGGCACCCCCCTGAAGGAGCGGGTGGCCGGGTTTGACTTTGCCTGCGACATGCTGGAGGAGCTGGACAAGCTGGGCGGGCGGCTGTACCTGCTGGGCTCCAAGCCCGGCGTGGCCGAGACCGCCGCCGAGAACATCTCCCAGGCTCACCCCAACATCGTCATCTGCGGCACCCACGACGGCTACTTCAAGGACTCCGATCCCGTGGCCCGGGAAGTGGCCGCCGCCCAGCCCGACCTGCTCTTTGTCTGTCTGGGCGCACCCAAGCAGGAGAAGTGGATCTCCCGCTTCGGCCTGCTCACCGGGGCCAAAATGGCCATCGGCCTGGGCGGCACCCTGGACGTGTTCGCCGGGACCGTGGACCGCGCCCCGGAGAAGTGGCAGAAGGCGGGCATGGAGTGGGCCTACCGCCTGGTGCGGGAGCCCAAGCGCTTTGGCCGCATGGCCCGCCTGCCTCTGGTGCTGGTAAAGGCCGCGGGCCAGCGGGTGACCGGCCGCCGTCAGGGGGTCCTGTAATGGCGGGACGTCTCATTGTTTTTGAGGGCACCGACGGCTCAGGAAAATCCACCCAGTTCCGGCTGCTGTGCCAGCAGGCCGACCAGCTGGGCAAGCACTATCAAAAGCTGGTTTTCCCCCAGTATCAGGAGCCTTCCTCCGCCCTCATCCGCATGTACCTGGCCGGGGAGTTCGGCTCCCACCCCCAGGACGTAAACGCCTATGCCGCCTCCGCCTTTTATGCCGTGGACCGCTACGCGTCTTTAAAGAAGGTCTGGGGGCAATACTATGAGGAGGGCGGCCTGGTACTCACCGACCGCTACACCACCTCCAACGCCGTGCATCAGGCGGCGAAGTGTGCCCCCGAGGAGCGGGGGGATTTCCTGCGCTGGCTGGACGATTTCGAGCACGAGAAGCTGGGCCTGCCCCGGCCCGACCTGGTGCTCTATCTGGACATGCCCACCCTGCGGGCGGTGGAGCTGCTGCGCCGGCGGGAGTCGGACACCAACACCCACGCCGACATTCACGAACTGGACACCCAGTATCTGGCCGCCTGCCGGGAATGCGCCCTCCAGGCCGCCGGTCTGCTGGGCTGGAAGGTGATCTCCTGTGTGGACCAGGATGGACAGATTCGCTCCATCCAGGACATCCAGCAGGAGGTCTGGTCTTTGACGGCCCCTCTGCTGTAAGGGGCCCTATCGAAGGAGGTTTTTATGGTTTACTTGCTCCTTGCCCCCGGCTTTGAGGAGTCGGAGGCCGTGGTCCCCGCCGACCTGCTGCGCCAGGCGGAGATTGAAACTGCTCTGGTCTCCCTGTCCGGTCCCACCGTCACGGGAGCCCACAACATCACCATCCAGGCCGACCTGGAGCTGAGCCAGGTGGACCTGGACCAGGCCGAGATGATCGTGCTCCCCGGCGGCGGCGTGGGCGTGGAGAACCTGTGGAATTGCGACGGGGTCTCCCAGCTCATTCAGGAGGCCGCCCGGCGGGAGATCTGGCTGGCCGCCCTGTGCGCCGGTCCCGTGCTGCTGTCCCGCTGGGGACTGCTGGACGGAAAGAAGGCCACCTCCTACCCCACCCGGCACCAGCAGCTGGGCAAGGCCCAGGTGCTGCCCGAGGCCCGTGCCGTGGCCGACGGCAAGTTCGTCACCGGACACGCCTGCGGCTCCTCCTTCGACTTCGGCCTGAAGCTGGTGGAGGTCCTCCGGGGTCCCCAGGCCGCCCAGACCATTGATGAGCGCATTTTCTACCACCGCTGAGGAGAAGAAGGCCCTGCGGAAGGCCCTGCGAGCCCAACTGTCCGCCATGACGGCCCAGGCGCTGCAGGCGGGAGATCAGGCCCTCTTTGCCGCCTTTCTCGCCCTGCCCCAGGTGCAGCAGGCCCAGACCCTCTTCCTCTTCTGGGGGGTGCCCGGCCGGGAGCCGGATACCGCCTCCCTGGTGCGGGAGCTGGCCGAGCGAGGCAAGCGGGTGGGTCTGCCCCGGATGCTCCCCGGCCACCAGATGGAGGTGCGGCTCTATGAGCCGGACCGGGAGCTGGTTTCCGCCTCCTTCGGCATCTGGGAGCCGTCCCAGGACGCCCCCCTGCTCTCCCCCGACGAGATCGACCTCACCCTGGTCCCCGCCCTGTGCTATGACCGCAGCTGCGTCCGCCTGGGCTTTGGGGGCGGATATTACGACCGCTGGCTGACAGGCTACCGCGGCTTTACCGTGGGATTTTGCCGGGACGCCCTGCTTCAGGAGCGGGTGCCTGCCCAGTCCCACGACCGCAGGGTGGATCTGGTGCTCACCGAGACGCTGCGCATCCCTGCGGACTTGTCCACCTGATGGACGGACAAAAGGCGGAGCCTTGGCTCCGCCCTGTCCTCGCGTCAGCAGCCGCAGTTGTTGTCGCAGCCGCAGCCATCCCCGCAGCCGTTGCCGCAGTTGTTGCTGCTGCCGTTAAAGCCGTTGCCGCAGCAGCACCACAGGATGATCAGCAGGATGATCCACAGGCAGCCGTTGCCGCCAAATCCGTTATTCCCGCAACACATATTCGTTTCACCTCACTTACCCGACTGGGGCGCCGCCCCCGCCGTTCTGGTACAGTCTATGGCCGCCTCTTGTCCCAGGTTCCCAGGCGGCAAAAATTTCTCTGTTAGGAGCTGACCCTATGCCACAAGAACAACGTCCCTCCTCCCAGCAGCCTGAGCGCCGGGAACGCACCAACCACCGCCGCCGAAAGCGCAAGGGCGGGCTCAGCGCCGCCGCCCTGTACGCCATCTTCGTCATCGGCGTGTCCTGTCTGCTGGCCTGTATCGGCTGGGTGGCCGCCAACGACGTGCTGGCCCTGAACAAGCCCGAAGCCACCGCCACCATCACCATCACCGAAGAGGACAGCTTTGGCGATGTGGCCTCCAAGCTGAAGGAAAACGGCCTCATCGAATATAAGACCCTCTTCAACCTCTTTGCCACCATTACCGGCAGCAAGGACAAGATCGTGGCGGGCACCTTCACCCTGAACACCGACATGGACTACCGAGCCCTCATCTCGGGTATGAGCGCCAACTCGGCCACCAAGGCCACCATCCAGGTGACCATCCCCGAGGGCTATTCCATCGACCAGATCTTCGCCCTGCTGGCAGAGAAGGGCGTGGCCTCCGAGGCGGACCTGCAGGACATGGCCGCCAACCACGACTATGCCTTCTCCTTCCTCCAGGACCTGCCCCTTGGGGACTACCACCGTCTGGAGGGTTACCTCTACCCCGACACCTACGAGTTCACCACCCCCCAGAACCCCCTGTACGTCATCAACAAGATGCTGGTGCAGTTTGACGCCAAGTTCAACGACGACATGCGCAAGGAGGTAGCCGACAGCGGCCGCACCATCCACGAGATCGTCACCATCGCCTCCATGATTGAAAAGGAGACCGACGGCACCGACCGGGCCAACATCGCCTCGGTCATTTACAACCGTCTCAACAACCCCAGCGCCGGAACCCAGGGCTATCTGCAGATCGACGCCACCCTGGCCTATATCAACGGCGGCAAGGTGCCCACCGAGGCGGACAAGTCCATCGACTCCCCCTACAACACCTACCTGTACAAGGGGCTGCCCGCCGGACCCATTTCCAACCCCGGTCTGGAGTCCATCCAGGCGGCTATGAACCCCAATAGCACTTCCTATTACTACTACGCCCTGGGCGATGACAAGGTCCACCACTACTTCAAGACCTATAGTGAGCTGCAGGCCTTTACCGCCTCCCAGGAGCTCTATCAGAAACAGTCCTGACCCAAAAAGCGGGCCCCGGAACATTCCGGGGCCCGCTTGAACTGCGAAACCAAACACGCCGCTTTGGCGGGAGAGAGGAACCATTATGATTGGAAAAAAACCAGAGCTTCTGGCCCCTGCCGGGGACATGGAGCGCCTGCGCATGGCCCTGGCCTACGGGGCCGACGCCGTCTATCTGGCGGGAGATACCTTCGGCATGCGTGCCTTCGCGGGAAACTTCGGCCCTGAGGAGCTGAAAACCGCCGTGGACCTGTGCCACGCCCAGGGGGTGCGGGTCCACGTGACCTGCAACACCATGCCCCGCAATGAAGAAGTCGCCAAGCTGCCCCAGTGGCTGGAGTACCTGGACGAGACCGGGGTGGACGCGGTGATCCTGGCCGACGTGGGCGTGCTGTCCCTGGCCATCCGCCACGCCCCCCACGTCCAGCGCCACATCTCCACCCAGGCCAGCATCGTCAACTACCAGTCCGCCCGGGCCTGGCACGAGCTGGGCGCCCACCGGGTCATCCTGGCCCGGGAGCTAAGCCTGGAGGAGATCCGGGAGATCCGTCAAAAGGCTCCCAAGGAGCTGGAGATCGAGGCCTTTGCCCACGGCGCCATGTGCGTGAGCTACTCGGGCCGGTGCCTGCTGTCCAACTACATGACCGGCCGGGACTCCAACCGGGGCGAGTGCGCCCAGCCCTGCCGCTACCGCTACGCCCTCATGGAGGAGAAGCGCCCCGGGGAGTATTTCCCCATCTACGAGGACAACCAGGGCACCTACATTATGAACTCCCGGGACATGTGCATGATCGACCACGTGCCCCAGCTCATGGAGGCGGGCCTGGACAGCCTGAAGCTGGAGGGCCGGGCCAAGTCGGCCTACTACGCCGCCATCGTCACCGGTGCCTACCGCCACGCCATTGACGCCGCCGCCGCGGGAGAGCCTCTGGACCCGGTGTGGCGGGACGAGGTGGAGCACATCAGCCACCGCCACTACTCCACCGGCTTCTACTTCGGCCAGCCCGGCCAGTTCACCCAGGACTCCCGCTATGTGCGGGACTGGCAGATCGTGGCCAAGGTGCTCTCCTGTGACAGCGAGGGCAACGCCACCCTCACCCTGAACAACAAGTTCTCCGTGGGGGACACCCTGGAGCTGGTGGGCCCCGACGTGCGGCCCCAGTCCCTCACTGTGGAAGGCCTGTGGGACGAGTCCGGCGAGGCCCTGGACCAGGTGCGAAAGCCCCAGATGGTCTTCCGCATGAAGCTGCCCCAGGCGGTGCCTCCCCTGTCTCTGCTGCGCCGCCAGGCGGACGCCCTTTAAAAAAATAGCCCTGACGAAACCGTCAGGGCTGTTCTCTTACTCGTCCAAAAACTGGATGCAGGCGCCCAGCATCCCCGAACCGATGTAGACGCTGAGGGTGGCGTCCAGCTCACCTGTCCAGAAGTGCTCGTAGTTGGGGAAAGCCTCTTTCACCTTCTGGGCCAGCTGCTCCATCTCCTCCGGCGCGCCGCCGTTGGCCACCGCCAGATTGTACCGGGTGTGGCTGCCCAGCTTGTCCCGCAGCTGATCCACCAGCTTGCCCTGCACCGCCTTGCGGCCCCGGACCTTGGCCACGCTGGCCAGCTGTCCGTCGGGGGCAAAGCCCACGATGGGCTTGATGTTCAGCATGGTTCCGGTGAGGGCGGTCACCTTGCCGATACGCCCACCCTTCAGCAGGTACTCCAGGGTATCCACCGAGAAGTAGGGGTAGGTGTTGGCGATGAGCTGGGGCACCCGCTTCTGGGTCAGCTCCTCCCAGCTCATGCCCCCCTGGATGTCCTCCCAGGCCTGGAGCACCACGGCGCCCATGCCCAGGCTGCCGCTGACCGAGTCGAACACCGCTACTTCCAGGTCATCCCGGCTCTCTCCCTGGATGCGCACCATATTATAGGTACCGGACAGCCCGGCGGACAGGTGGATGGCCAGCACCTTCTCGTAGCCCTGGGCGGCAATATCGTCCAAAATGTCCTTCAGACGCCCGCCGTCGGGCAGGGAGGTCTTGGGCAGCTCCCCCTCCTCCAGATGCCGGTAGACGTCCTGGGCGAAGATGGTCTCTCCGTCCGCGTACTCCTGATCGCCGCAGCGGATGCACAGGGGCAGGACAAAAATGGGCGTTCCCTCCCGCTGCTGGGCGGACAGATCGGCGCAGGAGTCTGTGAGCAGCGCGATCTTCTGCTTGTTTTTTTCAAAATTCACACATTCCATTGACAACCCCACCTATTTCCCCTATACTCTTATCACATAACAATGTTATGTGACTATTATACGAAGTACCTTTGGGCCTGTCAAGAGAAAAAGGAGACACCTTTATGGACTATTCCCAGCGCCGCAAACAGCAGGCACAGCAAACCGAACAAGCCATTTTGCGGGCCACCATTGATCTGTCCCGACAGCGCCCCTTCGATAAGGTCTCGGTGCGGGAGATCTGCCAGCAGGCCGGAATCACCACCGGCGCTTTTTACCACCACTTCAAATCCAAGGAGGACCTGCTGGAGCGTGGCTTTGCCCCCCTGGACCTGTACATGGAACAGGCCCTGGCTCCCCACCTGGATGAGCCGCCCATTCAGCGCCTGTGGATCATCCTGTCCAGCTACGCCGCCTTTATGGAGCACATGGGCTGCCCCTTGGTGGCCCGGTACTACCAGCACCGGCTGGAGACCGCCTCCTTCCACTCCATCGACCCCAACCGCTACACCCTGAAGGCCATGCTGGCCTGTCTGGAGGAGGCCGCCGGCCAGCAGGAGCTGCTGCCCATCCACACGCCCCAGTGGCTGGCGGATTTTCTGTTCCGCCACTTCCGCGGGGTGGTCATCGACTGGATTCTTCATCAGGGGAGCTACTCCCTGCTGCCCAAGCTGGAGCAGGACTACCAGCTCTTTCAGGAGATCTTCCGTCCGCAATCGAAACAGGATTAAAGAAAAGCCGCCTTTGGCGGCTTTTTTTCGTGGGTTTTGTTCTTTACCGGTGTAAATAGAAGTGAACACAGAAAGGAGGTAAGGCGCATGAACGACACGGAGCTCCTAAAACTGCTGTCCCAAAAGGAGCCCTCCGCCCTGGAGGCGCTGATGTCCCGGTACGGCCCCCTGGCTGGCCGCTTTGGCCCGCAACACAGCCTTGAACCGGGCCAGGAGCCTGCGCCGCAGCGGGCAGTCCCAGCCTCTTTTGGACACCATGGCTGACCCGGTGCCCGGGCCGGAGCAGCAGGTGCTGCAACAGGAGACGGTACAGGGCATCCTGACCGCAGTGGAACAGTTTTCCCCCACCGATCGCCTGCTGTTTTACCGAAAATACTACTACATGCAGTCCACCGCCCAGATGGCCGCCGAGCTGGGAATCTCCCCCCGGGCGGTGGAGGGGCGGCTCTACCGCCTGCGAAACAAGCTGAAGGAAACGCTTGGAGGTGAATGGAATGGATAACACCCGTTTAGATGCGCTGCTCTCGGAAAGCCTCTCCCAGGTTCCTCTGCCCCGGGACATTCCCAAAAAGGTCAATCCCTGGTCCGCCCTCTTCCGCCTTCTGGTCTGGGGCATTCTGGCCAGTCTGTTGGGCTCCCTCTTTGAGACGCTGGCCCAGCGCTACCCCGCCCCTCTCTTTCCCCTGGCCGCCCTGCTGCTGGCGGTGACAGGCCAGGCGCTGCAATACGCGGCCTTCCGGGGGATGCGGGGCCAGAACCCATGGACGCGGCTTTTGTGGTGGCTCAGCGGGCTGGAGCTGCTGTGGCTGCTGGTCACATCGGGCCTTGCCCCCATTCTTCCCGCCGGGCCTGACCTCACCGCACCCACGCCGGGCCTGTGGGCCGCCCTGGGCTACAACCTGCTGTTTCTGGCCGCCCTGTGGCGTGGCGTCCTGTCCATCCAGCGTCAGGCGGGACAATCCAAGGGCACTCCCGCCACCCGGCTGTTTCTGTGGGGGCTGGCCGCCGACCTGACCCCCTTCCTGCTCCTGTTCCTCCACCGCCGCTGGGACCTGCCTCCCACGGTGGGTCCGGTGGGCTGGGTGGGCTCTCTGGCCGCGGTGTTGGGACCGGTACTGCTTCTGCTGCTGGTCCTCATCCTGCTGGATTTCCTCACCCTGGCCAAGCAGCTGGACCAGGCCTGCTACGTCCTCATCCCCCGCCCCGGGCGGCTCTCCCTGCCCGCTCTGCTGGGGCTCTCCCTGGCCGCTGTGCTCCTTCTGCGGGGTCTGTGCGTTCTGCTGTGACCGCCTTTATTGAAACAACCCCTTCAGCTCTCCCAGCAGCTCCAGGGACTTGAATTTCAGCACATAGCCCTCGTCGACCTGGGTGACCAGGGCCACTTGGTCCTCCCCGAACAGCCCCGCCTGGGCGGCCTGGTCCACCGTCTCGCTGGCCGCCCCCAGGCACAGGGGCGGGAAGGCCACGCACCACCAGTTCTGGCCCTCCCCTGCGCCGATGACCACCCGCAGGGCGGTGTACTCCCCGGCAGGCAAGGCAAAGCCCTCATACTCCTTGGTGGGGAACCAGCACTCCTCCAGGCTGGCGATAACAGGGTAGGAGTAGCCCTCCGCCGCCACCTGGGCCTGTCCCGCCTGGGCCAGCTGGGAGAGGTGGCCCTCCAGGGCGGCCCGGGCCTGCTCCAGGGTGGCGTTTTGGGGATAGAACGCCTGGGCAGCCTCCAGCACCCGGTCCCGCACGCGCAGCTTCAGGGCCTGGTCCTCCTGGCTGTCCGAGTTGGCAATGACGTGCAGGCGGATGAGCCGCCCCGCCAATTCCTCCTGGGTGTGGTCCGCCCAGCAGCCCCAGAGTACGGCGCACAGCACCCCAACCAGCAGGGCACACTCCCACCGCTTCAATCTTCGATCCATAAAAAACACCGTCCAGTTCCTATGTAAGTACATAGAAGCTTGGACGGTGTTTTCTGTTTTTATACGCTCTGGCACAAAAAAGTGTCCCGGTAGGTGAGGTCCAGGGCGGCTCGGGCCTCCTCCGCCCGCTCTTGGCTGTCAAACAGGCCGAAGGCGGTGGGACCGCTGCCGCTCATGTTGGCGCCCAGGGCGCCCTTTTGGATCAGGGTCTGCTTGATCTCCGCCACCCGGGCGTACTGCCGGGGATTCATCACGTCCTCAAAGACGTTGTACATCCGCCGGGCCACCCCCTCCAGGTCCCCCGCCTTCAGGGCGGCCAGGACGCCGGCAGTGTCGGGGCGGCGGCGCAGCTTCACGCTGTCCACCTGGGCAAAGAGTTCGGGGGTGGAGATGGGGAAATCGGGCTTGCAGGCCACCACCCAGCACTTGGGCAGCGGGGGCAGCGGGGTCAGCACCTCGCCCCGGCCCTCGGCCAGGGCGGTGCCGCCCAGCACGCAGTAGGGCACGTCGGAGCCCACTTTGGCGCCCACCTGGGCCAGCTCCTGGAGGGTGAATGGATTTCCCGCCTGGTCGTTCAGGGCCCGCAGCACCGCCGCGGCGTCGCTGCTGCCTCCCGCCATGCCGGCGCACACGGGGATGCGCTTGGCGATGCGGATGTCCAGATCCTCCGGTTCCCGGCCCAGGGTCTCCCAGAACCGCAGGGCGGCGGCGGCGGCCAGGTTTTTCTCCCCCGTGGGGAGGAAACGCAGGTTGGTGCCCACCCGCAGCCCCGCCCCCGGGGTCTGCTCCAGGGTCAGGGTGTCGTGCAGAGTGATGGACTGCATCACCATGCACAGATCGTGGTATCCGTCCTCCCGCTTGCCCAGCACATCCAGGGTCAGATTCAGCTTGGCATAGGCCTGTACTTCCATGGCCGCTCCTCCTTTTTATCCCCGGATCTTCCGGGCCTCCAAATAAAAGCGCTTGTCCTGGGCCCGGCCCATGGAGAAGGTCTTGCGGGGCAGCACGCCGTCGTGGATGACGGTGGGAAACAGCGCATCTTTTTCCATGGGGGGCAGCAGGAAGGCCACGGCGTCCTTCTGGCTCTCCGCCAGACGCCGGGCCACCTCCGCTCCGTGGATATAGTCGATTCGGGCCTGGGGATGCTCCCCCAGCCAGCGGTCCAAAAACCGCTGCAGCGGCCCGATGGCCAGCTCTCCCCGGCCCCGGGACAGGTCTACCGTAGTCTCTCCGCCCTGGTACAGGCAGCGCACTGCGCCCTCGCCCAGACGGCCGGTTTTGGCCAGCTCAGAGAGCAGCTCCTGGGGCTCCACCCCAAAGACCACCCGGTGGATGGGTTCAAACTCCAAAGAAAGGTCGTGGAGGTTACAAAGCTCCACCAGAGCAAAGCGGGCGGGCAGATTTTCCCACTGGTCGGGGGGCGTAAGCCGCTTCTGCCGCTCGTAGCACTCCTTGGCGGTGGCCAGGGAGTGGTTCCCGTCCCCCACGGCGAAGAGGAGCACCGGCTCCTCCTCCCCCAGATGGTACCGCTGGCGGAACGCCTGGGGATCGGCCAGGGCGGCAATGGCCCGGGCCACCTGGGCCTTCTGCTCCTGGGTGAGGACCCAGCCCCGCAGGTGGCCGCCCTCTTCCATGAGCTCAAAGTCATAAACCGGGGCCATTTCTCCGGTCTGGGCTGCCAGGGGCTCGATCACCGTCCCCTTGGGGTCGTCGGCCAGGAGCATCACATGGGGCAGCTCGATGGGGGCGTTTTTCCGCACCGCCACCCGGGGCGGGATGCGGGCGGTAACGGTACCCTCGGTGGCCCGGATGGCCGTCTTGCTGCCGGGCTCGTAATCGTACTGTTCCAGGTCCACCATGCCCATAAGCCCCCGGCGCACCGCGCCCGTGCCGGACAGGGTGCGCTCCACATAGAGGAGGGCGTCGGGGTGGCAGACAAAGCGGCCCTCCCGCAGGTAGCGGCTCATGGTGTTGTTGATCTCCATGATGTCCGTCTCCACATTGGGGCCCTCCAGGCAGCTTTCGGGCAGGATCAGCCGCAGGGCGGAGGGAGCGCGGCCCACCCGCTCCTCCACCCGCTGCCAATACTCGGGCTGGGAGGTGTACTGGTCGCAGGCCACCACGCTCCACTTGTCGTAGTCGCAGCCCTGGGGCAGCAGGATATCTGCCGGACGGAAGGGCAGCTGGTCAAATTCACGCATCTGACTCACCTGGCTTCCCGCTTCTCACAGAGCGGCGCGGATGGCGGAGAGCAGATCGCCGAACTCCTCAAAGGCGGGCAGATCGGGGTTGTCCTCCTTGATCTTGTCGGTGCTCTTAAAGAGGAAGCCCGCCTTGCTGGCCCGGATCATGCCCAGGTCGTTGTAGCTGTCGCCGGCGGCGATGGTCTCATAGCCGATGGACTGAAGGCCCTTCACCGTGGTGAGCTTGGACTGCTCGCAGCGCATGCGGAAGCCGGTGATCTCCCCGCTGGGGGCCACCTCCAGGCTGTTGCAGAAGATGGTGGGCCAGCCCAGCTTCTTCATTAGGGGCTGGGCAAACTCCTCAAAGGTGTCGCTGAGGATGATGACCTGGGTCATGGACCGCAGCTCATCCAAAAACTCCTTGGCCCCGGGCAGGGGGTCGATGGTGGCGATGGTCTCCTGGATCTCCTTCAGACCCAGGCCGTGCTCCTTCAGGATGCCCAGGCGCCAGCGCATGAGCTTATCATAATCGGGCTCGTCCCGGGTGGTGCGCTTGAGCTCAGGGATGCCGCTGGCCTGCGCAAAGGCGATCCAGATCTCGGGCACCAGCACCCCTTCCATATCCAAACAAACAACGTTCATGGCGCTTCCTCCTCGTTTATGGGTGATTCAGTCGTTGCCCTGCTTGCGGTGCAGGTTCTGCAAAAAGTTATCCAGACGGCTGACCGCCTCGGCCAGGTCCCGCATGGAAGAGGCGTAGCAGGCCCGGACGAAGCCCTCGCCTCCCGCACCGAAGGCGGTGCCGGGGATGACGGCCACCTTCTCCTCCATGAGGAACCGCTCGCAGAACTCCTCGGAGGACAGACCCGTGGAGCGGATGCAGGGGAACACATAGAAGGCTCCCTTGGGCTCAAAGCAGGTCAGGCCGATGCGGTTGAGATTTTCCACCAGATAGCGGCGGCGGCTGTCGTACTCCTCCCGCATGTGCTGGATGTCCCGGTCGCCGTTGCGCATGGCCTCGATGGCGGCATACTGACTGGTGGTGGGGGCGGACATGATGCCGAACTGGTGCAGCTTGGTCATGGCGGCGATGATGGGCTGGGGGGCGCAGACGTAGCCCATGCGCCAGCCGGTCATGGCGTGGCTCTTGGAGAAGCCATTGACCACCACGGTGCGCTCATACATGTCGGTGAGGTTGGCCATAGACACGTGGCGCTGGCCGTAGGTGAGCTCGGCGTAGATCTCGTCGGACAGGACCATGATGTCGGTACCCCGCAGCACGTCGGCAATGGCCTCCAGGTCCCGGCGCTCCATGATGCCGCCGGTGGGATTGGAGGGGAAGGGCAGCACCAGCACCTTGGTCTTGGGGGTGATGGCCTCCTTCAGCTGCTGGGGGGTGAGCCGGAACTGGTTCTCCTCCTTCAGCTCTACGTACACAGGCACGCCTCCGGCCATCTCGGTGAGGGGGCCGTAGCACACAAAGGAGGGCACGGGGATGATGACCTCGTCCCCCGGGTTCAGCATGCAGCGCAGGGCCAGGTCGATGGCCTCGCTGCCGCCCACGGTGACCAGAATCTGCTTGGCATAGTCGTACTCCAGGTCAAAGCGGCGGCGCAGGTAGTTGGCGATCTCCCGCCGCAGCTCCAGCATACCGGCGTTGGAGGTGTACTTGGTGTGTCCCCGTTCCAGGGAATAGATGCCCGCGTCCCGGATGTGCCAGGGGGTGACAAAGTCGGGCTCGCCGATGCCCAGGGAGATGGCGTCGGTCATCTCCTCCAGGATGTCGAAAAACTTCCGGATGCCGGAAGGCTTGATGTTCTGAATGCGCTGGGCCACAATGGAATCATAATTCATGAAAACACAAACTCCCTCTCCTGGGGCTCCGGACGGCGGAACACCAGGTGCTTTTCCTTATATTTTTTCAAAATGAAGTGGGTAGCCGTGCCGGTGACGCCCTCCAGAGGGGCCAGGCGCTCGCCCACAAACTGGGCCACCTCCCGCAGGGTGCGGCCGGAAATGATCACGGTGAGGTCAAAGGAACCGCTCATGAGATACATGCTCTCCACCTCATCATACTGGTAGATGCGCTCTGCGATGCGGTCAAAGCCGTCGATGCTCTGGGGCACCACCTTCACCTCGATGAGGGCGGTGACGTTCTCCCGCTTCACCCGGTCCCAGTCGATAATGGCCTGATAGCCCAGGATGGTGCCGTCCTGCTCCAGACGTGCCATCTCCTCTTTCACCTGAGCTTCGCTCATCCCTGCCTGTGCTGCCAGCTGGGCGGCAGACTGGGTACAGTCCTGCTCCAACAACTCCAACAAAGTGTTCATTTGGTCAGCCTCCGTTTCTTCCCTGGGGGACTTTGAATTCCTAAACATTATATCGCATTTCCCTGCCTGGCGCAATGCCGGGAGAAAAAAGCTCCCCCGGCCGCTTTGGCCGGGGGAGCATGCTTTGTTTGGCAGGATGGGACTTACGCCACGGCGCGGGTCTTGTCCCGCTTGTTGGCCATGATCTGATAGACGATCAGGAGCACCAGAATGGCGGCGCCCACCACGTCGGAGATGGCCTCGGGGATGATCATGCACAGGCCGGCCGC
The DNA here is from genome assembly GCA_900553135.1 of uncultured Eubacteriales bacterium. Lineage (GTDB taxonomy): Bacteria > Bacillota > Clostridia > Oscillospirales > Oscillospiraceae > Lawsonibacter. Next base: position 19,589 of record USCO01000009.1, read on the forward strand.
GATGCTCACCAGCCGCAGCACGGGGTTGAGCTTACGCAGCATGAAGCCGATGAGACCGGCCGCCACCAGGAACATGCCCATGAAGGAAGTGATGACGATGCGCACCACTTCCACGGGGGTGGTGTCGATGAACAGCATAGCGGTGTCAAAGACAAAGATGTAGGGGATGATGAACGCCGCAATGGCCAGACGGGTGGCGTTGAGGGCGGTCTTCATGGGAGGAGACTTGGCGATGGCGGAGCCAGCGTAGGCAGCCAGGGCCACGGGCGGGGTGATATCGGCCACGATGCCGAAGTAGAACACGAAGAAGTGGGCCGCCAGCAGGGGCACATTCATCTGCACCAGGATGGGGGCGCAGGTGGTGGCCATGATGATGTAGTTGGCGGTGGTGGGCACGCCCATGCCCAGCACGATGCAGCACAGCATGGTGAGCACCAGGGCGATGAACAGGTTGTTGCCCGCCACGGAAACCACGGCGGAGATGAGCAGCTGGCCCAGACCGGTCATGCCCACCACGCCGGCGATGATGCCGGCCACGCCGCAGGCGATGGCCACGGACAGGGTGCTCTTGGTGCCGCCCTCCAGGGCGTTGACGTAGGTGGAGACGTTCTCCATGTTGGGCTTACTGCAGGCGTGGCAGATAACAGCCAGCACGAAGAAGACCGCCAGGCAGGCCAGGAAGAACATGTTCTGACGCAGGCCGAAGCTGGGGAACACGGTGGGATACTTGGCCGCCAGGATGAAGTAGACCAGAGGAATGGCAGGCAGCAGCATGAACGCCTTCTTGCCAAAGCCCTTCTCCTTGTCCACCATGCCGGCCACCACAGCGATGAGGCTGGAGATGACGGCGCTGATGGCCATGGTGAAGGTGCCGCTCTGCACCACCATGTAGACCAGGACGATCAGGGGCAGCAGCAGGTAGATCTTGGGCCAGATGTCCTTGAACTTGGGCAGCTCGTTCTTGCTCAGGCCCTTCAGGCCCATAGCCTTGGCCTTGAAGTGGACCATGAGGAAGATGCCGGTGAAGTACAGGGCAGCAGGCAGAATGGCCTTGACGATGATGTCGGCGTAGGGGGTACCGGTCATCTCGGCCATGAGGAAGGCGGCAGCGCCCATGATGGGGGGCATGATCTGGCCGCCGGTGGAGGCCGCAGCCTCAACGGCGCCGGCGAACTCGCCGGGATAGCCGGTCTTCTTCATCAGGGGGATGGTAACAGCGCCGGTGGTCACGGTGTTGCCCACGGAGGAGCCGGACACCATGCCGCACAGAGCGGAGGAGATAACGGCCACCTTGGCGGGGCCGCCGGTGGCGGAGCCGGCGATGGAGTTGGCACAGTTAATAAAGAAGTTTGCGATGCCCGTGGCCTCCAGGAAGGAACCGAAGAGCACGAACAGGAAGATGTAGGTGGAGCACACCTGGATGGGGGTGCCCAGCACACCGTTGGTGGTGTAGAACAGCTGGTGAATGAGCTGCTTGAGGGTCTTGCCGCCGCCGTTCATGGTAACGGGCAGCAGGGCATAGGCGATGAACACGGTGGCCACGCACAGGATGGGGATACCCACCACGCGGCGGCAGCACTCGGCCAGGATCAGGATGGCGATGACGCCGATCACCACTTCCTTGGTGCCGATGCGGCTGGACATCTTAATGATGGTATCCAGGTTAAAGACCTGGTAGAGGTAGCATACCAATCCTACGACCGCTAGGATAATGTCATAGAAGGGGACGTAGTTGGGCTTTTTGATGCGGCCCTTGCGCAGGGGATAGAGCAGGAACACGAAGACAATGATAATACCCAAGAACCACAGACGGCGGACACGGGGGTCCCAGGTGGAGAAGATACTCACCCACACCATGAAGATCATGAAGGCGGCCATGGCGTAGCGGATGATCTGCTTGGGCAGGCCGACCCAGATCCGGGTGTTGGACTCACGGTCATACTTTTTCATGATCTCTTCCACGTCGGCGGCGCTTCCTACCTCCACGTTGGCCGGCGCGGTGTTGACAGTTTTCTTGTCAGACTCAGCCATTGTTGGATTCCTCCTTTACATAGCACTTGCCGGGGAAAGGCTGTCCCAGTTACAGCCAGCGGTGTTCACAGGTGAACACCACGCCTAGTTTTTCGCCACACAGATTGTTCATACTGATGACCCGGACATCCCCAACCTGGATTTCCGTCTCGTCGGTAAAGATGCCGATGTGCTCCTTCACCTGGGTGTAGACGGGGGAGATATCCCCCAGCATCAGGGTATGATCTGTGATCACATTCAAATTCACACGGAAGCCGTCCACCATGTTGTTGATGTTTCCCACCACCATGGCGCCGTCTTCCTCAATACGAAACGTTTCTCCCTCATTCAGTTCCGTTTGGACTCCCGCGCCGTAGGAGTAGTAATAGGTCTCCTGGGCATAGATGTGGTAGTCCTCTGAGATTTCAAAGACGTCGGTCAGCGGGTATTTGTTTACGGAATGGCGAAAACCGATGGCAAACCGGTCGCCGGGCTGCACCGGATAGCTGGCGTATACCTGTCCGGTGTCGGCGTTACGCAGGACCAGGTACCATCCGGCGCCTCTCAGCGCCATAAAAAAGGCCGCCGCAATGACAACAGCCAGTGCCATCATTGCGGCGGCCGCTCTTATTCTCTTGGATCTCAAGGAGCGGTATGATTACTCAGCCAGCAGGCCGATCTCCTGATAGTAACGCAGAGCGCCGGGGTGGATGTCAACGGCGGCGTCCGCGCAAGCCAGCTCGGCGGTCACGCCCTTGAACTTGTCATGGCCCTCGCCCAGAGCGTCCATGTTCTCGAACATGGCCTTGGTCAGCTCATACACCACGTCCTCGCTGACGTCGGCGCTGGCGACCAGGACGGCCTTGGTGGCCACGCACACGGTCTCGGTGTCAACACCATAGGTGCCGGCAGGCAGGTTCTCCTGAACCAGGAAGGGATACTTCTCGGTCAGGTAGTCCACGGCCTCCTGGGTCAGGCTGACCATGGAGAAGTCCATGCCGCTGGTAGCCAGCTCGGTGATGGCGGTGGTGGGAGCGCCGGCCACGGTGAAGGCGGCGTCGATCTGGCCCTGCTTGAGCATCTCGGAGGCGCCGCCGAAGTCGGTGTACACCACCTTGATGTCGTCCTCAGTCATGCCATAAGCCTCCAGAACCTGGATGGCGTTGAACTCGGTGCCGGAGCCCTGATCGCCCACGCACACGCTCTTGCCTCTCAGTTCCTCCACGCTGGTGATGCCGCCGATGGCGGTGATCTGAACGGTCTCGTTATACAGGCCGGCCACCCACAGGGCCTTGTCCTCGACAGTGCCCTCAAACAGGCTCTCGCCGGCGTGGGCGTAAGCCAGGGCGTCGGACTGGACAATGGCCAGCTGGGCCACGCCGTCGGTGATATCCTGAATGTTCTGCTTGGAGGCACCAGTGTTGGCGGTGGTCAGGCTGGACAGAGTCAGGACGTTGTTCATAGTCGTCTGGAAGGCGCTGCCCACGGCATAGTAGGTGCCGGTGGTTCCGCCGGTGTCCAGAACCAGGTTCTGCTTCTGAGCGGGGGTGCCGCCCTGAGAGCCGCTGGTGTCGGAACCGCTGGTGGTGCCGCCGCCTCCGCAGGAGGTGAGGGCCAGGCTGGCGGTAACAGCCATAGCCAGAACCAGAGCAAGTTTCTTTTTCATTTTGATTCCTCCAATTCAATCATTGATTTGCTGGGGAAATGTACTTGCGAACCTATTATAGTACATTTGTGGTAAAAACGCAATAATCTTTTTGCTGTTACTGTATATTTAGTCTAATTTTGTGATTTTTCTCCCCCTTCGACTGAGTTTTTCTCCATTTTTTTGAAATTTCGGAATGTTATTTATACCATTTTAACACGGGGAGTTTTGTTGTTTCCGGCTCATCCGGGCCGCCATCCGTCCATGGCCTGTTCCAGCTTTCCCAGGGCTCTTTTTTCGATGCGGGAGACATAGCTTCTGCTGATTCCGCACCGGGCGGCCACCTCCCGCTGGGTGCAGGGCGTCTGGCCTCCCAACCCGTAACGCAGGGTGATAATGGTCCGCTCCCGGGGGTTCAGGCAGGTCTGCACGCACCGCCGCACCTTCTGGCAGGCCTCCCGGGCATCCAGGTTTTCCAGCATGTCGTCATCCACGGCGATCACATCCATGAGGGACAGGGAGCCGTCACCCCCCGTCTCCACCGAGTCGGACAAGGAGACCTCCCCCTGCAGCCGCTTCTGGGCTCGGAAGTGCATGAGGATCTCATTTTCAATGCACCGGGAGGCATAGGTGGCCAAGCGCACATTCTTATCTGGTTTAAAGGTAGAGATGCCCTTGATGAGACCGATGGTGCCGATGGAAATGAGATCGTCCTGGTCTCCCGTCTGGGCATAATACTTTTTTGCGATATGGGCCACCAGGCGCAGGTTGTGCTCCACCAGGAGATTGCGGGCCTCCAGGTCCCCCTGGGCACACCGCTCCAGGTACTCCTGCTCTTCCGCCGCCTTCAGAGGCCGGGGAAAGGACCCGCCGCCGGACAGGCGCAGGGAAAAAAACAGGCCGTTGAGTACAAGATAGATCACCGGGGATAACATGGGCAGACACCTCCTGCCCCACTGTATTCCCGTCCGGCTCGTCCCTATGCCCCAAAAAGCGCCAAAAGAGCCGCCCGAAGGGAATACTCCCATTCAGGCGGCTCTGTTTGATTTAAATGACGGCCTTTTTCAGCTCCAGCAGGTCCTGCTGGTCGGGGTGGCTGAGGGCCCGGTCAAAGTTTTCCAACATGGCGGTGCGGCGGGGGCTGTCCTCCATGGCCTCATAGCGGTCCCGGACCACCTGGGGCATCTTGCCCTGGCACATGTAGGTCCCGATCACCTGGACGCCGGGGGCCAGGTTCTCCTTCACCCGGCCCAGGATCTGGTCAAAGTAGGCGGGCGCGCCTCCAAATCCGGCGGTGCCGAAGAGGAACACCTTCTGCTCGGTCAGGCTCTGCAAAAAGTGGGCAGTGGACTCGTCGCAGGTCCCCTTGTCGGTCCAGAAGCCCACGTAGATGGTGTCGGCGCTGAGGGCCTCGGCGTGGGGCTCACCAAAATAGCTGCACCCCTCCTGGGGCAGGGCCTCCCGCAGGGCCTGGGCTAAAAGGGCGGTGTTGCCGGTACGGCTGCTGTAAACGATGGCGTAGCTCATTTCGTTTCCTTCCTTTCATAAATACAGTGGACACCCTGGTGGGCCATCATGCCCCCCAGGCATTTTTTATTGCAGCGGACACAGCGGTGGAGCTCCCCCACCCGGCCGGAGGCCACCTTGTTGAGCCACTCCGGGTCGGCAATGAGCTGGCGGCTCATGGCGGCGCAGTCCATGCGGCCGCTTTTCAGCTGCTCCTCCACAAAATCGGGGTCGGTAAGCCCGCCCACGCCGCAGATGGGCAGCTTGGTGAGCTTTCGCACCTGGTCGCAGAATTTCAAAAAACAGCCCTCCGCCCCAAATTCCGGGTGGTTTTTCGGGGGGATGGTGTCGGAGAGATCCCCGTGGTTGGCCAGGGTCACATGGAAGCTGGTCACCCCCGCCTGTTCCAGCAGGGGAACAAAGATGGGCAGTTCCTCCTCCAGCACCCCGGCGTTGCCGTAGTGGGGGTTCTCCTGGCGCACCGCCAGCTTATAGTCGATGGGAAGCTGGGGCAGGCGGCGGCGGATGGCGGACACCGCCTCCACGGCAAAGCGGGCCCGGTTCTCGGGGCTGCCGCCATACTGGTCGGCGCGGTGGTTATAGACAGAAGAGCTGAAGCTGCCGCACATTCGGTCCCCGTGGACCTGGACCATGTCAAAGCCCGCCTGGACGGCCAGCTGGGCCGCCTCCCCGAAGGCGTCGGTGATCTCCTTCACCTTTTTCTCCGGCAGGCCGGTGATGTAGGGCCCCACCTGCTGGTTGAGCAGGGGCCGCAGCTCCGCCTTGGAGATGCGCCCTGTGAGCACGCCGGGGATAAATTTCACCATGCTCTTCAAATCGGAGTCGGACTGGTGCAGCTGGGCGCACAGCTTGCAGCCGTAGGGGTGGACGGCGTCGGCCAGGCTCTTGTAAAAAGCAAACCCCTTCTTGGTATACAGGGAGGGCCCAAAGCCGTGGGGCAGCACGGGCACGTCGCCCACGATGATCATGGCGCAGCCCCCGGCTGCAATGGTTCTCAGGCGCTCCACCATCTCCTCCTGGGGCAGGCCCAGGGTGGTAGGAGCGAAGATGATCCGGTTTTTTAGGGAAAGCCCGCCGTAATTCAGGGGGCTGTTTATGGTTTCGTACATGGGGAATCCGCTTCTTTCTTGGTTTTTGCCAAGAGGGCAAAGAGCTGCTCCCGCTCCTGGTCATCCAGGGCGGCCAGGGCCTGCCGGTCCCAGTCAAAGAACACCTGGTGACTCACCTGAAAGGCCTCCTGCCCCTTGGGGCTCAGGTCCAGGTGGTAGGCCCGGCCCGACTTCTCCCGGGTGAGGAACCCCTCCTCCACCAGCTTGGTGATGCAGCGCTGGGAGTATCCCCAGTCCAGCCCCAGGGCGGCGGTGAGCTCCGCCTGGGTGCACCCCGGGTGCTTGCCCACATAGATCACCGGAAACAAAGAGCCAAAATTCAGCCCCAGGGTCTGGAGCCGCTGGGTGGTGTAGGCGGTAAAGCTGCGGTGGAAAGCGGTAGCGTAATAGGCCAGGGTTTGAAACATGGACAAATCAGCTCCTTATCTTGACTTAGTCAAGTATAGCTCGGTAACTTGACAAAGTCAAGTATTAGTTTAAAATTTTTGGGGCCGCATGGCGCAGCCCCAAAAATCAGTCTTTTTGATCCTGTGCAATGAGCAGCTTCAGGGCCTCCACCCCCACCTGGATGGCGGCGGAGGTGTCGTGGGACTCCTTCTGGTCCAGCCCGGCCTTCTCCCGCTCCTGATTCCAGATGACATGGAACACCGAGCCGCACCGCACGCCCCGGGCGGCGGCCACGGCAAACAGGGCGGCCGACTCCATCTCACTGGCCAGCACCCCAAGGCGCTTCCAGGCCTCCCACTTCTGCTCCAGTTCATAACTCACCGGCATGCGGGCGGGCGAGTGCTGCCCATAAAAGGAGTCCTTGCACTGGACCACGCCCGCGTGCCAGGGTTTTCCCAGATTCTGAGCCGCCTGGACCAGGGCCTGGGTGACGGCAAAGTCAGGGACGGCGGGCCACTCGATGGGTGCGTACTCCCGGCTGGTACCCTCCATGCGCACCGCGCCGGTGGCCACCACCACATCGTCGCTCTGCACCTCCAGCTTGATGCCCCCGCAGGTGCCCACCCGCACAAAGGTGTGGCAGCCCAGGTTGCACAGCTCCTCCATGGCGATGGCGGCGGAGGGCCCGCCGATGCCGGTGGACACCACGCTCACCTTCTCCCCCAGGAGGGTGCCGGTATAGGTGGTGTACTCCCGGTTGGTCTGGATGTGGACGGGGTCGTCAAAGTACCGGGCGATGGACTCACACCGCCCCGGGTCGCCGGGGAGGATGCAGTATTTCCCCACCTGGCCGGGAGCGCACTGGATGTGAAATTGAAGCGCACGGCTGGTCTCATCCATAACGAAAGGCCCTCCTTTTGTAATCTGTTTCTTTTATAATACCATTTGTTTTCAAAAAAGGCAAGATTACAGCGTTTCACCCGCTACCCAGGTGATGAAGTGGTCGGTTAGATCTAATTGCTTTGCTGATAAATTTTGTAAACGAGCCGCGACCTGCTTCCACTTCTCCCCCTGGTATGTCATAGTTCCTACCAGAAATGTATCCGGAGTGGTGTCAAGCGCTATCGCCAACCGCATAATCACTTCAATGGAAGGTATTGATATAGCTCGTTCAATATTAGACATATAGGGATCGCTAATCCCGACCATTTCGCTCACCTGTGACTGTTTAAGTCCCAATTCTCTTCTCCTATGGGCTATACGCTTGCCAATCTCCTTATAATCTAATTCCACGGCGCAATCACCCCTTGCACCTAATCATACACATTTCCTTTCTCGATAAAATAATCTAATAGTTATTTTATTATCTTGACATATATATAGTTTATACTTATAATTATTTTATTAACTTGAAGGAAGTGCTTAAATTGGCAGGATATGTTTTTATTTTATTCTTACTTTTATTTCTCTTGTGGGCAATCGTTCTAGATCGAAAGGACGCTCACGATTCAGGAAAAGAATCACTTACGTCCGTTTTTCTTCAAGAATTTTCTCAATGGAAAACAAATGTTCACACTACACAGTCAAAGTCCTCAGCAACATCTCCAATGGGTTTACTTGGAACTTTAGGTGCAATTTTTGTTTTAATTGGTATTTTTCTTCCTTTTATTCATTTTAGCTATTTCCAGATGTCCTATTGGGATTACCTATCAAGTACACCCAACTTTTTATTCTTTTTTATGCTAACTCTCCTAATCTCCATGGCACTTTTTCTGCTATCCAAGCACATCTTTGCACTCATCTCTTCTCTCATTTTAGGACTGCTATTCTGGTACAATCTTTGTATATCTCTTGAATCTTCTTTAGAAAGTACATCTTGGCTTCTTGATGCATTTGATCTCTCGATATTTGACTTTCTGAGCACAGGTGCTTGGGTAATGGCTATAGGGTATATTCTCATGCTTCTTTCGCCTTTTTTAAATTCCCTTAATTCTAAACTATGTATAGCACTCAATTTAATGCCGTCAAACATACCGCCTGCAGATGATTAACATACTACTTGTTTGCCTAAATTTCGTCTCAACTTCAAGTGATAGCCTTAATTGTTACACAAGTACCCTTAAATTAGGGGGAATTACATGAAAACAGCTTCTTTGTTTTGTAACAAGTTTTGCAATATAGTCTTCTTCATTGTTGTAATAGTAAGCTTGCTCTCCAGCTGTTCGGAAAAATCAACCCCGGAGCGCACGATACAGCAATTTCAAGCCGCTTTAAATGTTTCTGATTATGAAGGAGTTCTAGACTGTTTTGAACCTAAGGTGAAAAATGGAATTATGGGAATGGCTACAATTGCAGGAAACTTTTTGGGACTTGATGGTACCGCTCTTCTTGACATGCTCCCTTTCGTTCTTGACATTGCCGCTGCTAACAATGAATATCTTTCAGAAGACGTAGAAGAATTGGAGAATGTACTTGAATCCATTGACATTACCGTCAACAGCGTCCAATATAACGACCAGCAAACCAAAGCTTCTGTATCCGTAACTATCAATATCTTTGATTATTCTCAAGATGACACCATAAATATGGTAAAAGTAAAAGATATTTGGTACATTAGCAGTTAATTCTCCTTCCCTCTTCAGTCCTCCTCTTGACAATCCCCCACAGGGGTGATATAGTGTCTGCGTAAAAATGGCGCTGACGGAGACCAAGCCGCTTTCGCCCCGGACAGAGAGGAACACACATGCTGAAAGTGTTCTGCGCGGGCCTGCGGCCGCAACCACTCCTGAGCCGCCCGGGAAATAACCGGGCCGGGTCCTCCCGTTATCGAGGTCACGAGCGGCACGTTGTCACGTTTCGCCTGCTCGCGACGCGCGGCTTCCCTCCGACTCGGGCTGGTGTCCGGGCTTTACAGCCCTCCCCTCGCCCTCGCTTCGGTCCATCCGCGCTGCTCGCGACGGCTCAAACGCTTCGTGCAAGCAGGGTGGAACCGTGGGTCGTATGTTTACGCCTCATCCCTGACACAACGCAGGGGTGAGGCGTTTTTTATGTCCTCCGCCCCCGAACACAACATTGTAAGGAGGAACACATCATGTCCGAAGAAGTCAAGAATGAATTCAGCTTTGAGAATCCCGAGTACCGCAAGACCTATTGGCACACCTGCTCCCACGTGCTGGCTCAGGCCATGAAGCGGCTGCACCCCGAGGTGAAGCTGGCCATCGGCCCCAGCATTGAGAACGGGTTCTACTACGATTTTGACACCCCCCGCCCCTTCACTCCCGAGGATCTGGCTGCCCTCGAGGCCGAGATGCGCAAGATCTGCAAGGAGAAGCTGAAGCTGGAGCGCTTCGAGCTGCCCCGTGAGGAGGCCATCAAGTTCATGGAGGAGAAGGAGGAGCCCTACAAGGTGGAGCTCATTCAGGACCTGCCTGAGGATGCCGTCATCTCCTTCTACAAGCAGGGCGACTTCACCGACCTGTGCGCCGGTCCCCACCTGGACTCCACCGGCCGCATCAAGGGCAACGCCATCAAGCTCACCAGCGCCACCGGCGCCTACTGGCGCGGCGACTCCAGCCGCAAGATGCTCCAGCGCATCTACGGCGTGGCCTTCCCCAAGAAGGATGAGCTGGACGAGTACCTGGCCAAGCAGGCCGAGGCCCTGAAGCGCGACCACAACAAGCTGGGCCGCGAGCTGGAGTACTTCACCACCGTGGACGTCATCGGCCAGGGCCTGCCCGTGCTGCTGCCCAAGGGCGCCCGTGTGGTCCAGCTGCTGCAGCGCTGGATCGAGGACACCGAGCAGAAGCGGGGCTACCTGCTGACCAAGACCCCCCTCATGGCCAAGCGGGAGCTGTACAAGATCTCCGGCCACTGGGACCACTATCTGGACGGCATGTTCATCCTGGGCGATCCCCACGACGAGACCAAGGAGTGCTTTGCCCTGCGTCCCATGACCTGCCCCTTCCAGTATCAGGTCTACCTGAACCGCCAGCGCTCCTACCGTGAGCTGCCCATGCGTCTGGGCGAGACCTCTACCCTGTTCCGCAACGAGGACTCCGGCGAGATGCACGGCCTGATCCGTGTGCGTCAGTTCACCATCTCTGAGGGCCACCTGATCCTCCGCCCCGACCAGCTGGAGGAGGAGTTCAAGGGCTGCCTGGATCTGGCCAAGTACTGCCTGGATACCCTGGGCCTGCTGGACAAGTGCACCTTCCGGTTCTCCCAGTGGGACCCCGCCAACCCCAACAACAAGTACGAGGGCACCGCCGAGCAGTGGGAGGAGGCCCAGCGGGTCATGGCCCAGATCCTGAAAGACCTGGACGTGGAGTACTCCGTGGGCATCGACGAGGCCGCCTTCTACGGCCCCAAGCTGGACATCCAGTATAAGAACGTCTACGGCAAGGAGGACACCCTGGTCACCATCCAGATCGACATGCTCCTGGCTGAGAAGTTCGGCATGTACTATATCGACGAAAACGGCGAGAAGAAGCTGCCCTATATCATCCACCGCACCTCCATGGGCTGCTACGAGCGCACCCTGGCCTACCTCATCGAGGAGTACGCCGGCGCGCTGCCCACCTGGATGGCTCCCGAGCAGGTGCGCTTCCTGCCCGTCACCGACCGTGCCGGGGATTACTGCGCCCAGCTGGCCGAGAAGCTCTCCGACCAGGGCTTCCGGGTGGAAGTGGACTACCGCAACGAGAAGATCGGCAAGAAGATCCGCGAGGCCACCATGGAGAAGGTCCCCTACATGCTGGTGGTGGGCGACCGGGATATGGAGAACAACACCGTCTCTGTCCGCCGCCGCTCCGGCGAGGACCTGGGCGCCATGTCCCTGGAGGAGTTCTCTGCCCTCATCGGCAAGGCCGTGGCCGAGAAGAGCCGCGACTGAGTTTCCCCCTGATCTGGTTCAGAGCCGGGGAGCGGAACCACCGCTCCCCGGCTTTTTTTCCACAGAAAGGAGCGATCCCCTTGCAGCAGTTTTCCAGCACCCTGTTCAACCTGGGGTGCTATATCGCGCTGGTGGCCCTGGGCGCCTTCCTAGGCTCCCGGGCGTTTTTGCGCACCCGGCCCATGCCCTGGCTGGGCCGCCTTCAGACCGCCGCCCTCCTTCTGCTCATCGTCACCCTGGGCGCCGAGCTGGGGGCCAACGATGAGATCGTGGCCTCTCTGGCCACCATCGGCCTCAACGCCTTTGTCATCACCATCACCTCCATGATAGGCAGCATGCTGGCCGTCCACGCCCTGCGCCGCTGGTTGCTGAAGCTGGACAAGCAGGCCCGCACCCCCGCCCAGGCGGAGGAGAACGCCGCCCACGGGGGCCAGAGCGCCAAGGTGGACCACACCCTCACCATCCTCATTGTCATCACCGTTGCCGTGGGCATGCTGGCCGGATACTTTGTGCTGCCCCCCGCCGTCACCGCCCACTGCGGCCAGGTCATCAACCTGGGACTGTACCTGCTGCTGTTTCTGGTGGGTCTGGACATGGGCCGCCAGGGCAGCATGATTCGGGACATCCGCAGCGCCGGATTCCGGGTGCTGCTGGTGCCTCTGGCCGTGATCGTGGGCACCTTCGCCATGACCGCCCTGGCCGGGCTGTTCCTCCCCCTGGGGGTGAAAAACAGCGTGGCCGCCTCGGCGGGCTTTGGCTGGTACTCTCTGGCCCCCACCCTGCTGGCCCCTTACTCTCTGAATGTATCGGCCACCGCCTTCCTCTCCAACATCATGCACGAGCTGTTCTCCATTGTGGCCGTGCCTATCGTGGCCCAGAAGCTTGGCTACATCGAAGCGGTGGCCCTCCCCGGCGCCACCGCCATGGACACGGTGCTTCCCGTGGTGGTCAGCGCCACCGACGAGCGCATGACCATCTACTCCTTCGCCTCGGGCATGGTGCTCTCCCTGGCGGTGCCCGTACTGGTTCCCGCCATTGTCTCCCTGCCCTTTTAATAGGCCAGGGAAACGGCATGGCCAAAGCCATGCCGTTTCGATTAAAAGCAAGATGATATTCTTACGCCCCCCGGTCTTTGGCCGGAGGTTTTTTATTTATTCGTGGCCGCCCTTGCCGTGGCCCGCTCCGTGGTGGCCCCCGGTCTGGCTCTGGCCGTTCTGGGCCCCTTGGCTCTGGCTGTCGCAGCTGTTCTGTCCGCTGCTGGTCCCGGCGGAGGTCTCCTCCTGCCCCTCCAGCTGGTCCAGAATGGCCTGCAGCTGCCCCATACTCAGTTCCTGGGCCTGTTCCAGGGTAAAGTCTGGGTCCAGGGCCTGGATGGCCAGGAAGGTCTGGTAGCGGCCTGTGGACATGCCCGCCTGCTGGGCCTGCTGGCTCTCCTGGCCGCTGCCCCAGCCGCACTGAACGTTGTGGTGCCCCTGGGTGCAGCCCTGCACCTGCTCCATCAACTGCTCCTGGGCCTCCTCCGGGCCGGAGACGGTGACGGACACATACTCCTGGGCCATCTCCTGCTGGGCCAGAATGCGCTCCAGGGCCTGCTCACAGGTCAGAGACTCCAGGTCCAGGCTGCGGGCCAGGGCCCAGCCCTGCTCATTGCAGCCCGACACCCCCACCACCCGGTCAAAGCGGTTCAGGCTCAGCTCCAGGGCCGAGGCCCCGTCCACCTCCACCGCGTACACCGGCTGGTTCCAGATGAGATAGCCCCCTCCCGTCAGCAGCACCAGAAGGAAACCCGCCGCCGCGGCCGCCAGGGAGCGCCTCATCCGGGCGGGAGAATGGCGCTGGCGGTGCGCCTGCACATACTGCCGGGCGCTGTCCTTCAGCTCCTCCCCGGCCTGCACCTGGTCAAAGGCCTGCCGAATCTGCTCCTCCATTCTCCTCACCTCCCAGGGTCTTTCGCAGCCGCTCCCGGGCCCGGGTCAGCAGCGTGTATACCGTGTTGGGGTTTTTCCCCAGCATCCTTCCGATCTCCGGGGCGGTATACCCCTCGTAGTAGTGCAGATACACCACCTGGCGGTACTGCTCGGGGAGAGACAGCACCGCCCGCAGCACCTCGCCCGCCTCACCGTAGGGCTCCACAGCCTTGTTCACCGCCTCCTCCAGGGGGACGGTATTGCGGCGGAAGAAGCTGCGCAGCAGGTCTTTACAGGCGTTCACCGTCACCCGGATCAGCCAGGCGCGCTGGTGGGCTTCGCTTTCAAACGCGGCGTCCCGAAGGGCATATTTCAAAAACACATTCTGAAAGATGTCCTCTGTGTCGGCCTCGTTTTTTAAATGTATCATGCAAAGCCGCCGGACCATGTCGCCGTAAGTCTCAATGGCCCGGTTTACCTCCTGCTCGTCCCGCATGCCCGCTTCTCTCCGTCCTTATGGTTTCCTTCCTACTCCGTCAGCAGCGTCCTCCGTGGTGTCCGCCGGAGCCGTGGTGCTGTCCGCCCCCACAGGTCCCGGCGTTGTCGCACACGCCGTCGCCGTTGGCATCTACATAGCGGCAGGCGCAGTTGTCACAGACGCCATCGCCGTTGGAATCGGTCCAGCGGCAGTTGTGGTTGTCACACACCCCGTTGCCGTCAGCGTCCACATAGCGGCAGTAGGAACCGTCGCAGACGCCATTCTGAAGGCAGTCCCGCTGTCCGCCGCGGCACCAGGGGGAGGCCGCCAGGGTGCCCACAGTCCCCAGCGTGAGGGCCAGCACCAGGGCCGCCCCCGCCATCATCCATCGTTTCATATTTCAAAACTCCTTTCCCTGCTTCCGATTCGGACCCGTTCACCGGGCCTCTAACCAGAATACGATCCAGGGAATCCAATCCATTCAGCCGTTGAAAAAATATAAGAAAAAGGACATCCTTTCGGATGTCCTTTTTCTTTGGTGGAGACAACAGAACTCGAATCTGTGACCTTCCGCGTGTGAGGCGGACGCTCTACCGGCTGAGCTATGCCTCCATATGGAAACGGCGAAGAATGGTGGTGACCCGGACGGGACTCGAACCCGTGTTACCGCCGTGAAAGGGCGGAGTCTTAACCGCTTGACCACCGGGCCGTTTTATA
>USCO01000010.1 GCA_900553135.1 uncultured Eubacteriales bacterium
CCTGCCGGCCATTCCAGCAGTTTCTCATAAACCATATCCAGCGCCGCTTTTTTGGCCGCACCATAATAGTATCCGCGCATGAACTGGAGCAGGGATTCTGCGCTGCCGTCATAACGCTGCTTCAATTTCTCCTGACGCTCTCTAACCTCCCGCTGCCGCTGGAGTTCCTTTTCCTGTTCTTCCTGTTCGGCAGCGGCTTTTCGGTCGGCCTCCAAATCCTCTTTGGAGTAGAACCGTTCCTTTAACTGCTCCGCCTCGTAGCCATTGCAGGCGTCACGGGCCAGAAGCTGCCGCAGCACAGCCGCCAGCAACGGTTTGTCATAGATGCGCTGCACTTCCGGGGCCTTCAGGGCACAGAGGACAAACGAATCATAGTATTCCGGCTCCGTCTGAAAGAAGGAGGCATCGATCCAGTCATAAATCTCCCGGTGCTGCTCCGCCGTAAGGAACGGACGGGCCATAGATAATCTGTATGACTTTCTGCTGTAATAGCCCTCCTCCCGGATAAAACCTTTGTGAAAATAAAAGCCGTTTCCAAAAATCCCTCGAAGCTGTGAAAAGGTGTACTGGCTGAACAGCTTTTGCGCGAACCGGAAGCACCGCCAGCTGGAGATTTTCAGCGCATATTCCTGTAAAAGCTCCAGCGGATGGGCACGAGTCCCGTCCTCCTTGTGCTGCTCAAAAAACTGCCACAAATCGATCTCTTTCCGCTCCACCAGCAAAGCGAAGCTGCGAAGCGTATGCCAATGGCGCTCGTTAAAATACTCAATATACTCCGCACCAGTCAATGCCTGATACCGCGTAAGCCAGCGCCGCAGCGGGATCGCCGCACGGGAGCGGAGCATCTGCTCGGTAAACAGTTCCGCATACTCTCCCTTACTTAGCCCGTTTGCCAAAATGTCGTATCGCGGATCGAATACATCAAAGCGATAGGGAAACTGCTTTTTGATCTCCTGATTCATCCAGAGGATGGTGCGGGGCGCTGTGGGTGCAAGTCCCGTCTGGATGGCCGCCCAGAGATCCTGATACCCCTCGTACTTGACCTCAAATTTCTGGTAAACCAGGAACAGCCAGCCGATGTACGCATAGATCTCTTTCGTCTGTCCATCCGGGCAGTTCAGCAGCATACGGACACAGGCCGCTGTAATCTTTTCCGCCGTGATCCCTTTGGACGAAAGGCGGCCCGGTATCCGGTCGGCCCACACCGCCAGGGAATTTGCCAGCGTGATCTCTTCCATGCTGTACCCGGCAGTAAGCAGAATCGAAAATTCCCGGCTGTCCGGTTTCATGTTCATATAGGGCAGCTTCAGCAGTGTCCGCACCACCAGGTCGGTCTTGCTGCGATAGCGTTTTGCCTCTTCGGCATAGAAACGGATGAACCATTCCAGTACGCCAAAATCCCATTTCAGAGAGAGCGTCCGGTCCGGCCCAAACAGCCGCGTCAACTGCGGCCGCATGGCCTGATAGCCGGCCTCCGGGTCGTCAAACAGGGAGAGCACAAACAGCGCCTCCTCCGTCCTGGCGTATTCTCTGGCGGCCAGTTCATCCAGCCGTGCGCGGCGCTGGGGAGCGTCGGTTTCCAGCAGATAGAGCGCACCTTGCAGGTAAACATCTGTCCCGGCAGTCCTGCGAAGTTTCTGAATGAAATCATTCCGCTGATTGCCTACAAACATCGTGTCAGCCTGACACTGGCGGGTGTAGCCCAGGGCCAGTGCAAGAGCGCGGAGAATGCGTATATCCGTGCCCAGCTTTTCCTCGAACCGCTCCAATACTTCACCGGGGTAACGCAGGCTGTAAGTTTCAAAATAGCCGGAAACATTCTGATCTCTCTGCCAGATCTGTCTCACTTCCTGCTGGCGGTAAAGGATTCTCACCTCATCGTCCTGCGCCATCTGTACGATCAGCTCCGCAAAGGCGTGATACAGCGTAAGGTCAATGACCTTCTGGTAGGCGCTGTATGCCGGTATGATTTCTTGGTTCACAACATTTCCCTCCTTTTTACTGCGGCCAATGCCCGCCGGTAGAATAGTTCCATTCAATCGTCCCGTCTTCATAGATTTGGGGGCCGTGTGCGGCCAGGCTCCAGCCGTCGGACAGCCTTGTAAAATAAGCTACCGTTTCCCACGGGCAGCTGCCCTCCACAAAGCCGGTGCAGCGGTATTGCTTGTCATTGCGGTTGGTGTAAACGCGATTGACAACGGGGACAAAATAGTGTTTCTCCATTAGCGTATCCTCCCATAAAAAGCATAGGGAGAGGGCCTCGGACAGCCCTCTCCCCATTGTCAAACTTTGATGGCCCGGCGAATTAAGCCACATTGGCCATGCGGAAAAATTCCTCCGGCGTCAGCACCGGAATACCCAGTTCCCGCGCCTTGGACAGCTTGCTGCCGGCCTTCTCGCCGCAGACCAGGTAATCGGTCTTGCGGGTCACCGAACTGCCGGCCACCGCCCCCAGCGAGGCAATCAGGCTGTTCATCTCGTCGCGGGTGTAGGGCTCAACCTTTCCGGTCACCACAATGGTCTTGCCGGAAAAGGGATTGTCCTGATTGACGGTCTGGTTGTCGGTCTCCACCGGTTTCTGAATGTTCATCATCATCTGCAACTCCTCCCAAATACAGAAATTTTCTTCCTCGTTGAACCATTCCTGAATGTTGCTGTGCAGCGTCTCCCCAAAGTCCGGGAGCCGCCGGAAGTCATAGCCTCCATAGACGGCATCCCGGAATTCATCCAGGCTGCCGTGAAATTCCCGGCAAAGGGCTCTGCTGGCGGTATTGCCGACCATCGGGATGTCCATAGCGATGACATACCGCTCGAAAGTGGTGTTGCGGCTCTGCTGGATGGCGTCCCAGAGACGCTGCCAGGATTTTTCGCCAAAGCCGTCCATCCGGATGATCTCGTCCCTATGCTGGTCCAGACGGTAGATGTCCAGATAGCTGTGAATCCAGCCGCGGCCGATCAGCTTTTCCAGCGTTCCCTCTGACAGTCCCTCAATGTTCATGGCCTTTTTGCTCACAAAATGGACGAACTGCTTGAGGCGCCGGGTCTCGCAGGCGGCATTGTCGCAGAACAGGGTCCTGATGATCCGTTCCTCGCCGTCTTCGCCGCGGCCTTTGGTTTCGTGGATTCTGGTCGGCTCCCCGCAGCAGGGGCACTGGTGCGGGATCACGGCATCCAGGGAAAAATTGCCCCGGTCCAGGTTTTCCTCCACATGGGGAATGATCATGTTCCGCTTGCTCACCAGGATACGGCAGCCCGGTGCCAATTCCAGATCCTCGATAAAGGACAGGTTGTGCAGGCTGGCTCTGGACACCTCGCAGCCATCGATCTCCACCGGCTCAAAAATGGCAACCGGGGCGATCTCACCGGTGCGGCCAGGCGTCCATTCGATTACCTGGAGTTTTGTCTGGAACAAGTCATCCTCAAATTTGAAGGCAAGGCCGTCCTTGTAGTGATGGCCTGTGCGCCCGCAGCTTTTGGACAGGGCGATGTCGTTGTAGGTGATAACGATACCGTCGATGGGAATGTCAGCGTCTGCCGCATACTGCTTGAGCTGCCGGATACCGTCCTCGGTTTCCTCCTGCGTCAGAGGACGCTTGGTGACCATGTACTTACAGGGCAGAAAGCCCAGCGGCCGCAGCGCCTTGAGGCGCTCCGATTTGCGGGGCACTTCCTCCATGCCCTCCAGCACATTGAACGGCATGAACATCAGGCGCCGTCCCAGGCAGGCCCCGGCGTCAAACAGCCGTACCGAGCCGGCCGCCAGGTTACGGCCGTTCTTATAGGGTTTCCCGTCGCCGTCCACCAGAGTGGTTTTCAGCTGCTCAAAGTCGCTGGGGCGGATGAACGCCTCGCCGGTGACCACCAGACGGTCTTCGTATTGGATATGTGCCGGAATTCCGCTGATGGCGCGGGTGTTGTGGGTCACGATCTCTCCCACATCGCCGTCGCCCCGGGTGGCCGCCTCCACCAGCTTGCCGCCCTCATAGGTCAGCTTGACGGTCAGGCCGTCCAGTTTAAGCATGAACATCACCTGATGCTCACCCATAAAGCGGCACAATTCCTCCGTATTCTTCACTTTGTCCAGGGACAGCAGCGGGATCGGATGATTCGTTTTTTCCAGCTTGCTGACCGCCGGGTAGCCCACGGTGCTGGTGGGCGAGTTCGCCATCTGGATGCCCGTTTGTTTTTCCAGGGCCTGCAGTTCCTCAAACAGCCGGTCATAGACAGCATCGCTGACGCTGGGGCTGTTGAGGTTGTAATACTCATTGCGGTAGCGGTTGAGCCGGTCGGTCAGTTCCCGCTGCCTTTTCATCAAATTCTGGTCCATCAGGCCGCCTCCTCTTCTAAAACACGGAACGCCATAATCAGCGTCTCCGCCGTATGTTCACCATAGGTGTACGACTTGCACACCCCATCTTCAAATTCCCAGGTACGCGCGGCCCCCCACCAGAGGATGGCGCCGCGTCCGTCATTTCCCGCATTGATTCGGGGATCAGGCGGGTTCAGCGTTTTAGTGTAAAATCCCTGGGTGTTGACCCATGTGACTTCCCGCAGCTGTCCGATGCAGGAAGGGCGGCAATGGCCGGTAACTTCCAGACGCACGCCTGGCCGCAGTGCGCGCTTGAGCTGATTGAGATTTTTGATCATGCGGCACCCTCCTTTCTGCGCCTCTGGCTATCAGAAGCATACCGCCCAAAATTCAGTTCCCGGATGATGCTCTGGATCGTCTCATCATCATCCCATTTTGTGGAGAGGACGGCTCGTTCCGGTCCTTCTCCCACATGAACGCTTACCTCGCTGCCATAAATCTGCATCAACACATCAGGGCGCTGGGCGCAGACCACGGCCAAATTGCCAAGCTGTTTCATTTTTTCTCCTTTCACGCCGCATAGAGCCAGACCACAACCGGCCGGCTCAAGTCGGCAACCACATAATTTTTCCGCACATGAACCGGGCGGAAATTTCCGTCAAACTCACATTCGGTACTCTGTTCAATACGCCCGTCGTTCTGGGCCAGATGTTCCCGGTAGAGGCGCAGGATACGCAGGCGCTCTTTGGGCGTGTCACTCTCTCTGCACCGAAGATTGGAGCAATACACATACCGATGCGGCACGTCTTTGAGAAGAAAGCCATAGGTCATGTACCGCCGGCACTTGTGCTCCCGCTCCCGCTCGATGTGCTTTACATAGGCTACACCCGCCTTGCCGCCTTGGGTCATACAGAGATAGCCCATTTTCCGACGCTGTTCACCTGACAACGAGATCTGCTCCATTTTCTGTCCCGGCAATCCTTTAAAAGCCCGGAAACTCTCAGACGCATACCTGTAACCGCGTATCTCGTACTCAAATCGTTTTCTCCCCATCTAAGACCTCCATTCTATAAAGTGGGCCGGACGCCCCGAAGGACGCCCGGCCGTTGAACCTGTCTCACGCGGCAGCAGGGAGTGCCTGCGGCTGCATGACTTCCGTATTTTCCATCAAATCGGCCAGCAGCACCTCTGCCAGCAGATGGCCAGCAAGATGCCCGGTGTGAATGATCACACGGTCTTTCTGCATCTGGATGAATTCCTCCTTCCGCAGCTCACGGCTCCGCTCAGCCAGCTTCAGGTCGCGGCCGGTAAGGCGGGCCGCTATGACCTTCTGCCATTTGAGCAGAAATTCCGTCGCCTGTTCGATGTCCTCATGTTGACGGTCAAACAGGGTGCGCTTCTGCCGCACGGTACCATCCGGCTCGATTTCCAGCGTGTAATAGGGGTCTTCCGGTTCCTCCGTCCGGCGTAGGAACATGATGAAGCTTTCCCGGCGTTCCATGCGGTCATAGTACCGCTCGCCGGCGCCATCATTGCCGACACAGTGATGAAGCATACGCCCCTCTTTGATGATCTCGAAGATGTTTTGGGGTGCGATCACCGTGTATTCTTCATCGGTGTAGGCATATTTTTTCTGCAGCTCCATGCAGATGGCATTGACATGGGGATATTTCGCCGCCATTTTCTCTGCCTGTTTCTCCAGGCTCCCAGCTTCACTCTGGAGAACCAGCTCATCGTGCCGCTGACGCAGTTTGCGTACGCGGTAGACGATCTCATCACTGGTGTCATAGTGCAGCCGTTCTGCCATAGCCAGATAGTCCTGCCAGGTGGTCAGCGCCTGCCGGCAGCTGCCATCAAAATACTGTTTTTGCCGCTGCAAATAATTTTTGATTTGAACCAGGCTCATGCGGTCTGCAATAAACAGCAGATCTTTTGCGCTGATCCGTTCCTTTTGGAACCAATGCAGCATTTCATCGGGTATGCGCTGGCCCGTCTTTTTTTCAAGCTGCAGCCAGGCCAAGGTCTCTGTGTCTCCGTCCAACTGGCGCAGGCGGCGGAATTTCTGGGCGTCCAGGCCCAAAGCGCGGATCAATCCCGGCTCGTCCGGATGCAGCACCAATTTCCGCACATTATCGCAGAAACGGAAGCACTCCGCTGCCAGCCGGAGAAGTCCAGCTTTCCAAATCTGCTCCATCTGGGGAAGCCGTTTCCAAACCGCCAGATATTTTTCGGGGTCGGTGTCCGGATGGCTGCGTATCCACTCGGCCAAGCCGGTATGGCGAAGTTCATTTTTCTCCAGACTGGGCAAAGTTTTCCCGTACACCCGGCCGGCCTGATCGCCAGCATAGGAGTAATAGCAAGGGCTCCCTGCGATCCACCGCGTTTCCCGCTGGCAGTACATTCCCCAGTAATAGGAACGGACCTCGCCGCTGTGGTCATAAATCGAACGCCGGAACTCATGCCAATAAGGCTCGCTGTGTGGCAGCCTGTCCTTTCGGTAGGTCCTGTTCGCCCAGAATTCCCGGATAACAAAACCATCCTTGCACCGCTGGATCAGATAGGCATAATACTTATCTGTTTGGAAATAGCCTGCGCGTCCCAATGCCTTGAACACCACAGGATGCCGGCAGCGGGTACAGCGTCCCTCTTTGTTGTGGTAGGGGTGCCCGGAAATGGGCACCTCCTTCCCGCAGAAGGCGCAGTAGCCGGTTTTTGCGCCGCCGCGCTTGTAGTGGTAAAATATAAAATTTTCCCGCACGGCCACCTTGTCGGCCCAACGCCTCCAATCTTTCGGCAATTCCGGAACCTGCGCCAGATCCTGGTCCCACGGGTCGGTAATCCGTTTGTGGTGCCGATCCAGCTGCTCATCCCGCACATTCCGTTGAAAATCGAGAATGCCGAGGGCGCCACCGCGCTCGCCGGAAAAATATGCCTGCACCAGATCCTCGTCCTCTTTGCCAGCCCAGCATGTGGTGTAGTAAGCATCACCGGGCCATTCCAGCCGATCCAGTTTCGCGTCACGCCATTTCTTTTCTAAATGGTCATAGGTGAGAAACTGGCGATTTTCTTTGTCAAGGAACACCTCATAGGCGGGCTTGTCCCCATCCAGGCGCAAGTGATCAGGCAAGTAGAAGGCCGCTTTGAGGATGCCGTCCTGGATCACGCAGTTCATATACAAACGATACTTGCGGATCATGCGCGTATGGCCCCAGTAAGTTTTTTCCTTCTTGGGCTCGTCCGCTATCGCCACTTCTTTCATCTCCGGCGATGCCGTCAGCATCGGCATCGCCAGAAGCATGGATTTCTTCAATTTAGTTCACCGTCCTTCTTTCAAGATTCGCACCATACCAGACATTCGGCAGGAGCGTCTTTCCATCAATGGTAGCCACCACGATCTGCTGGATGCTGCCGGTGGCTGGGTCCTCCTTGGCAAAGGCCAATACATCACCCTTCCGGCTGCCCTTGGCTATGGGATCGGCGCCGCGGACTGCCGCATAGCCGCTCCATGCTTCAGCTTTGTCCTTCCGTACATGTTCGTTCCACTTCCGCTTGGGGTGGTCTGCCATAAAGGCAAGGCCGTGGAGGAACAGTTCTTCTTTCGTCAGCCGTTTAAGGACAGTCAGCTCGGTACAGGAGATCTTGGAATCCACTTCGTCCTCGTCGATGTCCCCGCCGGCGTTGACGATGTAATATTCCGAATGGTCTACATCGCCGTAATAGCTCAGGCAGTCCAGCGGGTCCTCCGCACAATGGAATCCATTTTGGCGGCAGTTGGCCTTTTCCGTCACATTGAGGCCCATCTGAAACTGATAGCCAATGCAGATCATGCCGGGCCGAAAACCTTTATACGCAATCATACTCTGCCTCCTCAGCCGGCCTTTGCCATGCCAAAATCCATCAGCGACATCTGGCCGTCAGCCGCAGGCTCCTTTTCCGGCGCCGGCTTGGGCTCCGGCTTTTTCTTCTCGGCAGGCTTTTTCTCGGCTTTCTTTTTCTTGGAGGATTTCACGGAAGACTTGCCATAGTAGGGACGGGGGACAAACTTTTCTTCCTCCTCATGATCCTCCTTGGCGTCCACGTCACGGAAGTAATCCTCCGACCACTGATAGCACAGGTCATCCGGAATATCGCAGCCATACCCTTGGCTGCCCTGTCCCGGCTGGATGCCGTTTGCTTTCAATTCGTCCTGGATGTACTCCCATGCCTTGCGGCTGATGTATTGGAAGCAATGGACCATCGTTTTCTTCGGGTGCATGGTGAGACGGGCAAATGCCGGGTCTTCCAGGCACTTGGTCTGGATATACTCCGACACGCACTCCTTCATATTGCGCCGGGTCAGCTTTTCCACATCGCCGCTGACCCGCTGCATGGAGGCAGCCACCACCTCATCGTCGCTCATGGCGGCCAAGCGGTCCATCTGCTCCTGCAGGGCCTTCTTCTTTTCTGCCTGTTTTGCCTCCCACTCAGCTTTTCGTTTGGCTTCGGCAGCCTCATGCTCAGCACGGCGCTGTTCCTCGTCAGCGTCCGCATTGGAGGTATCAGCCTTGGCAGGCTCCGCCTGACCCTCATCGGCATTGTCCTCCTCATCGGTTTCTTCTGCGGGAGACTCGGCCTCGTCAGGCTGTTCCAGCTCTTCCGGGGCCTCATCCAAATCCCCGTCGTCCTCAAAAGCAGGCTGCGGCGCCGGCTCTGCGGCAGGCGGTGCGGGCTGACGGTCAGCCGGCGGCACCGGCAGCTCGTCAAAGTTCTCCCCGTCCTCAAAAGCGCACTCGCGGGTGAGCGAGGCGGCAGACGGTTTGCGGCCTTCCTGCATATCCAGCGACATTTCCGAAAAATATCCCATAATAAACTCCTTTCCGTTGACAAAAATGGCATGGGTCAGGATAAAACCTGTTCCATGCCATCGTTTACCTGTGTCACAGCACATAGAGTAATGTGCTGAAGCTGTCGAAACAGTAACATACCACATTGGGATACTGCTCCGACCATTTTTTGATCCTGTCCTGCACCTCCTGGGCTTTCCGCTGAGCCGGGCCATTCCACGGCGGCGGAACCGTCACCGTAAAATATCCCTTATCCGTGCGGGGACGCACATCAGCGTTCAGATGGGCGCATTGCTCCAGAAGCGCCAGAAGCTGCCCTCTCTTCGTCTCATTTACAACAACCATTGAAGCCTCTTTATGTCCCTTCCTTGATGTCCTTCTTGGCAAGCATGGGTGAAAACTTGACCTGCGGAAATTCATGCTCCCCATTGACATAGTAGTAGACCCTTCGTGGAGAATGGTCCAGTTCTACCACATCAGAGAGCGCCATTGGCCGCCCGTGGCAGCCCTCCGGCAGTTCCTCCCGGCAGTCGGCAAACAGGCGCTTCAAAATTTCTGCGTCGCTCTGTTCCACCGGGCAGTAGACTTCGCCAGACCCGGCTATGCGGTACATGGCGGCGGGCGGCTGTTCATAGCCAGCCTTTTGCAGCGCCGCGAGTTCCTTGAAAGCAAATGGGATCGCTTTCTGCTCGTCCAGTTCCAGCTGATAGAGTACAAACCTCTGTTTCCGCCGCTGGGGTTCCAGCAGGGCGCCGAGGGCATCCCTGCCTTGCCGCAGGAAGGTTTCATGTTCCTCCCTGGTCAAGCCCAGATATTCCGTCAGGCAGGTTTTGTTTTCAGCCAGGTGCTGCCATAGTTCGATGCAGTCCTCAATATGCGCCAGTTCACACAAGCCGCGGAGGTACTGCGCCTTAAAACTAAGTCTATCGATCTCCTTTCTCCGTTGGTTTTCCCGGCGAAGTGCCAGCTGCCAATCGTCAAATCCCTTATAGTTTGGATTCCAGGTCAGCCTCCGGCAGTTCATGCCATACTTCCGGGCCGTCAGATAAATTTTCGACGCCCCGGCCATCGTCATTTGATTGTTGTACTTGTCCATATCGTGGGCTTCAATGATTTCCTCCGTGCCGTTCTGCGCCAAAAGGGCAAACAACGGGTCCAGCGGGCTGGTGTTGTTGGCCCCGGCAATCGCGGCAAAGGTGCGCCCGGTCAGACAATGGGAAATATCTGCTTTCAGCAGCCCCTCTATCACATAGACCACCCGTGCGGATGGGTCACCGATCAGGTGTACTGGGCTGCCGGAGCCTGTCCCGTCTGTCTTTGAGGAAGAGGAAAACCAGATGTACTTGGCGCCCGGTTTCTCCGGCGGGTCATCCTTATGTTTCAGCGGCACATCCAGCATGATCTGAAATCCCTGCAGCCGGCCGTCAAAGCCGATGGCGGGGATCAGGATGCCGGAGGTCTTCTTATAAAATGCCATTGTCCAGTGGCCGCTGTCGTCCCGGTAAAATCCTGGTACGCCTTGCACCTTGCAGCCCTGCCTGATCAGCCGGTCCGTGATAGAGCGGCATAAGAAGGGCGGCGGGGTGCTCTTAAAGCCCAGCGACTCGATTTGTTCATCAGACAGCCCGCGCTTTGGGGAGCGCAAATGTTCCCGATGGGCCGGTCGCAGCGTAAGCTGGGCCAACAGCAGGGATAGCGTCTGATGGATCTCGGCCGGGCTGGCTTTGTCCGACTGCGGCACAATTTTTCGCTCGGAAGAAGAATGACCTGCAGCGGCCGCCCGGGCCCCCGAAGATGGGGACCCGGTGCTGACCGGCTGCTGTGGGGCTTCATTCCCGGAGCGTGCGTGTTCCTCATGGGTATTGTCACACAGAGCTTCTGCAATCTCCCAATAAGCGTCAGAGGTCGTCGTGTGATTGAGTTTTGCGTACAGCGCCAGCATTCCGCCATGTTCGTCGCAGTGATTGCACCGCCATACATTTTTGACGAAATTGACATTCATCCGCCCGCGGCGGTCGCCGCAGAACGGGCAGTCCACATAGACGCTGTTTGCCTGCTGGCGCCTGACCCGCAGGTGCAGCAGTTCCACAACTTCCATGATACCGAAGGGAAATTCATCCGGGTACGAGCCCATCTGTCATTCCTCCCTTCATGCCCTCGCCGGGGACCATATCAGCCGGCCTTTTGAAGTGAATCCAAAACCAGCTGGGCGGCGGCGCGGACCATGTTGTTCTTGCTTTTGCCCGGAATCAGGTAATACCGCAGATTGACAGGCCGCTTCTCAGCTACCTGGGCAATCGTCATGCCCTTGCAGATGCCATCGTCTACGATGACCTGCTGGGCCTGTTCCAGCGTCATGACCTGCAGAATATCCTCCATAGGCGTGTCCTTCGTGTAAGAGGGGGTATCCACCGCAGTATCCGCCGCTCCGACAGCGCCATCTTCGGGCTGCACAGTCTCGGCGGCGGGTTCGGATTCCTCTGTGTGCTGGACCGGCAGTTCCGTTACATTGCCGCGGACAGGCAATTCATCCACCTGTTCATTTTCATCCGCCGGCTGCTCTGCCTTTGGCGAAGGCCCCACCGGGAGCGTATCGAATGTCCTCTCAGGCTCCACCGGCAGGCGCTGATCCTCCGTTTCCGAAGCAGTGCGTTCCTCCGGCGGGGCAGTTGTCACGGTCGCCGCCTTTTCGGCCTCAAACGCCCTCTGCGGCCTTTCAATGGGTTTGGCAGGGAATTTCCCCTCGGCAGGTGTATCGTCCTTCTGCGGGGCGCTCTGGGGCTCCTGCGGCGGTGTCGTATGTGCTGCCAGACCGGCAGGCGGTTCTGCGGCCTTTTTGGCAGCCGCTCCAGTGCTTTTCTCCATCAGGTCGGCCTGGGCACCGGCACTGATCAGCTGGATGCCAAAACCGGCGTCTGTGAGGGCCTGGCTCAGCGCCTCATTCTGGGCCGCTTTCACGAAGTCGCGGCTGTCCTGGGTAGTCTGCTGGGCCGTGCTCATACTGAACGGCTCCGCGTCACTGCGATCCAGGAACACCTTGGCCTCAAAAATCGCCATCTGCTCCGTGATCCGTAGCGCCGTCAGACGCATATGGCCGTTGGGATGGGCCATGCGGAACCAGAGTTTCTGGTAGGGCAGATCCAGCTTCAGGGTGTCCTTGGTGCGGCGGAGGAACTTGAGCGGGTCAAAGCCCGGCACCTTGTTCAGTTCTGCGGCCGCAGGCACGGTTTCGTACATCGTTTTCGTATTGTTGTCGTTCATGTCATATACTCCTTCCTGTGTAATAAATAGGAGACGCGGGGCAATTTTCTGCACCTTGCGCCTCTTTTTAACCAGCGTGTTTCAATTCTTCTTCCAGAGCCGCCGGGACCGGGATTCCGGCCCGCTTGGCATAGGCCCTATAGTACATGCCGATGCGCGTGCCCAGAAGCGTATTCCGCTTGACGATTTCATTCCGGTGGATCGCCATAAACAGCACCTGCTTTTGGCCGATCAGCACCACGCGCTTTTTGGCCCGGGTGATGCCGGTATAGAGCAGGTTGCGGTAGAGCATGACGGTGTGCGCTTTCAAAAGCGGCATGATGACCGTTTCATACTCAGAGCCCATTGCCTTGTGGATGGTGGTGGCGTAGGCAAGGTCCAGATTGACCATATCCTCTACGCTGTATTCCAGCTCTCGGCCCACACCGAAATCCAGGCCGACGCGCTTGCCATCTTCATCGTCTTTGATATAGCGGATAAATCCCAGGTCGCCGTTGGACACCTTGGCGGTATTCTTGGTCTGCATGATCCGGTCGTTTACCCGGAACACTTTAACGCCGATCTTGATTTCTTCCTCGGCAGAGCGGAACGGGTTGACCACCTCTCGGATGGCCTCATTGAGTTGTTCCGCCGACGCGGCGCCTTCCGAACGGAAGGGGGACAAAATCTGCACCCGGTCAATGCCGCTTTCCGCGATTTCCCGGCAGTAACGGGCGATGATCCGCTCCGCGGCCTCTGCCTGGTTATCGCTTGCCATAAATACAAAGTCCGGCCCAAAATACAGCTTGGTGTTGCCCTCGTTGATGAATTTGGCGTTATAAGCGATCAGGCTGTCCTTGGACTGGCGGAAGATCTGGTCCAGCACCGTGACTGGAATCAGGCCGCAGTCGATCAGTTCGCGGAACACAGTCCCGGCGCCCACACTGGGGAGCTGGTCGGGGTCGCCCACGAGAACGACACGGGCCCCATCCTTGATGCGGGAGAAAAACTTGTCTGCCAGCCACATATCCACCATAGAAAACTCGTCCACGATGATCAGGTCCGCCGACAACGGCTCCTGCTGTCTGCTGCGGTTGGCGTCATCTTCTTCACTGCCGAGGCCCAGGCCGCTGTGGAGCGTCCGCGCCTTGTCAAAGCCAGTGCTTTCCGCCATACGACGGCTGGCACGGCCGGTCGGCGCCATCAGAACGATTTCACCTTTCGGGTGCAGGCGGCGGTAGACTTCCAAAATGGTCTTGAGCACCGTTGTCTTGCCGGTGCCGGGAGAACCAGTGATAATGGACAGGCTATGGCGGTAAGCCGCGTAGACCGCTGCCTCCTGTTTGGAAGACAGCACCAGCCCCATTTCACGCTTGACCTGCTCCAGCGCCTGCTCAATGCGCTCCGGCGCAGACGTCTCTATCAGCCGCACGGCAATACGCCGGGCCGTTTCATCTTCCTGTGCGAATGTGCGGGGCAGGTAGATGTTATCTTTGACGGATACCACCTCGCCATGAAGAATCATGTCCTGAAGCACATCCGCGACCTCCTGTTCATGAAGCCGGAGAGACGGGACGGGGATCTTTGCGTTGAGAAGCCGAAGAGCCTCCTTCCGCAAAGTTTCACCAGGCAGGAACAAATGTCCTTTGCCGCCCTTGCTGTCTTCCAGCGCCCAGAACAGTGCGCCTTTGACCCGCATGGGGTCATGCAGGTCGCCGCCGTTTTTCTGAACGATGGCATCTACCCGGAGAAATCCAAAACCGGACACCTGGCAAAGTTCAAAGGGACTCTTTTTCAAGATGTCCACGCTGGCGGGCCCGAAGTGCTGGTAGATCTTCAGTGCCGTTTTCGGCGTGATCTTGAATGGGGAGAGCAGCGTCATCAGGTCTTGGAGCATCCGGCTCTCCGCATACGAGGTTTTGATGTCCTCCAGCTTGCTTTCCGTAATGCCCTTGACCTCCAGCAGCCGCTCGGGATGGTTTTGCAGAATATCCAGCGTTTCCACGCCAAACCGGGAGACGATCTGCGCGGCAGTCGCCGGCCCAATGCCTTTGATGAGGCCGGAGGCCAGATAGCCTTCTACGCCGTCCTTGGTCTTGGGAACGATCTCGCGCCACTGTTCCACCTGAAGCTGCACACCATATTTGCCCTTTGTCCATTCGCCGTCCAATTCCAGCTCTACCGCGTCCGTGCGGGGCAGTTCATAGCCCGTCGCAACAAAGCGGATCAGGTGGTCCTTGTATCGGCGGGTGGAACGAGCCTCCTGGGGCACCTCCTTATCGGCGGTCTTCACGCTGATGATGCAGAACTTGTTCACCGGGTTGTGGTAGATCGTCCCGTCATAAGTTCCTCTATGGATCACTTCTTTTTTCCCTCCTTTTATGCCGCCTCGGCGTCACTCTTGACCGTGAAGCGGCGGTGCACGGAAACAGTCACATACTGCTCATAGATGTCCGGATGTTCCAGCTTCAGCCTGTTCAGATTATCCTTGTCAATACTGGGGGTCCGCACCGGATTGTAGGTGACGGTATAGTTCACCCCATCCTGCTGGCAGATGGCTTTGCAGCTTTTCCCCATTTTGGCAATGATGGCAGCCTTCAGCCGCTTCATATCTTCCTCGATTTCCTTTTTGCCTGCTTCTGCGCCTTTTTTCTGCTCTTGGAGCTGGAGAAAACGCATCAGCTTGGCCGTCAGGGGCAGGTCGAGTGATACAGCGGGGGCCTCCTTGTCAGCGGGGCCAGTGTACCGGCGCACGCTCTCGATCACGAGGTCGCCATCTTCGGTGTAAGGCGGCGGCGTTCTGGTAAGCACATGATTTTCCCAGAAATTCTGCTCCAGAAAAATCATCTCATCCTCATAGGCCAAATCCCTCTGCATATCACGGATAATGCTTTCCTGCTCGTTGTTGCCATACAGGCAGCAGAAGAAACAGCGGTCCACATCCATAACGGCCATGTAATGCCGTCCCTGGGACTCGTAGTAGGCCGGAATGGTTTCCTCACCATCCAGCCACCAGTTGTCTTTGGCGTTGTAGTTTGTGGTCTTGATCTCCAGAATAGCGGTGGTGCCGTCCGGCAGTTCTACAAAGTAGTCCACATCCGCCAGCATCCAGGGATACTTCGGGTGCTGGAACATCTTTTTGATCTGATAGATCTTGTAGCCGGTCCGGTGCTGGAAGATCTTCGCCACCAGCGGTTCCAACAGGTGTCCCATCTCCAGGGCCACCCAGTTGTCCTCATGGTCCTCGACCACGGCAATGTTCAGCTTGTCATAAAACAGATCCCGGGCCGTCCGCCACGGTGAAATGCCCAGCAGAGCTGCAACATCGCTGCCGCCAATGCCTTTCCGGCGGTAAGCAAGCCATTCTTCTTCGGACAAGCCTGCCGTTTCCACCAGCACCAGGGGCTGATGCCGCTCTTTGACAGCCACACTGCCTGCCGGCATACTCAACACCCCCTCCGCGTCCTGCGGGGAATGACGGGCGCCCGAATCACCGGGCAATGCTTCTGTGCGGACTGGTTCAGCTTCTGGTACTGCCGCCAGCTTTCCATCGGTTTTCTCTTACTCGTCAGAGACTCCTGACTCCGCTTTTTTACATTCATGTTCATACCTGCCTTTCTGTAATTTTGGTATATCCTCAAAGCCGTTTCCGGCATTTGGGCAGAAAAAAGCGAGGGTGACAATGGGCGTAACGCCTGATGTCCATAGCTGCCTATGAACCAAAGTCATCCTCGCTGACGGGAACAAAAGTCCCGGAAAACAAAAAAAGCCAGTAATATACCGGCCCAGAGGGGCGCAGTAATACTACTGGCACAAGTACAATCTTGACTGCGTGTGCAATGCAGATTTTTCAATCCGCGGTACAGAAACTAAGTCTGTATCCCACATGGGGAGCGCACAAAAATCAATTACAGAAACAGTGTAACACAATATCTTGCGTTAGTCAAGGAATATCATCTATATATAGTATCTTTCTATTGCTGAAAATGGCGTTGCTCAAAAAAACTCATCAAAAGGCACAAGATTTGCAGAAATTTGGCCGCCATCTCCTATATATAGGGCGTACAGACATGGTACGGGATTCCGTAGCCGGTCTGCACGCTCTTTTTGTACCTTGACAAGCCCCATAACCTTTTCCATTGGAGTTATACAGGGATCGCGGACAGTGTGCGATGACCACATGGAGCCCGCCCACGATTGAAATACCGCACAGCGGGCCCTGGCAATACGCGGCGGAAAGCCCCGGCGCAGGAAATGGCCTTTGGAAAGTGATTTTGACCATCCAGAAATAAATAATCGGATTGAATTGAGGGTCCTATTATTATATAATTAAGGTGCTATTACAGACTATGGATTCCTCAATCCGTCCGATTGTAAGAAGGGAGGTAATGACGATCGGACGCACAGAAAATTTCACCAATCCAACTGTTGCAAAGAGGACCTATACTGTTGCAGAAGTAATGGATATTCTTGGTGTCAGCAGGAAAAAAGCATACGAACTGTGCAATTCCGGTAGCTTTAAGATTGTCCACATTGGCAGAAGCATACGGGTTTCTAAGGCCTCTTTTGATGCATGGTTGGATAACCAATCGTCTCAAATGGAGGAATAATCGAATATGGAATCTTTAGTCTATAAAAAGAACTGCACCATCTCTCTTTGGGGAGGTGAAGTGTAATGGCAAGCATTAGCAAACGAAATGGGAAATACGCTGTCACATACTACGAAGGTGACGACAGGCATCCTGTTATGAAATCGGGACTGACGGCATCTCAGGCAGAGAAGTTGCGTGACAAGAAAAATGCTGAAGAAAAAAAGTGGCGTGAACAGAGAAAAAAGGCGCGTGAAAAGGCGAAGAAGCAAGTAGTCAAAGCTGTTTCCAACAATGCTGGCGATAACCCTACCGATGCGACTCTCGAAGAGTACATGGAAGAATTCATTGAGAAATACGGAACAAAGCATTGGGGTGATTCGTACTATACCAGCTCCCGCTCCAGAATGATTAACTATGTTTACCCCCATTTTGGTCAGCACAAAATTGTCGATATTACTACACAAATGATCGATACTTACTATGATTTTCTGATCAAAGAGTGCCCTCTCGTGGCAAACAGAGGGAAACAAAAGGGTAGTGATGAAGGCGGGCATGTTACCTCTGCTATTGTGCGTGACATCCATAAGGTACTCCGGACTGCTTTTAATCAAGCTCGAAAGTGGAAGTACATTCGGCAAAACCCATTTAATGACGCGGATCTCCCCGAACATAAGGAGGAAGAGCGTCCAGCCTTTTCTCCCGATGAATTTGAATGGATACTGGATTACACTGACGATCCAAGTGACTATGAGCGATACACGATACATGTCGCTCTTGCCATTCAGTATTACTGCACAACTCGTGGTGGAGAAGTAGGTGGGCTTCAATGGCCGGATTACAACCGGACTGAGAAAACCTTGCACATTTACAAGGCGCTTGATAGGGTGGCGAAAAAGAATCTCAACTTGCCGAAACTCATCATTTACTATACTTTTCCAATTATGAACGCATACAACAAAACGGTGGTCGTTCTGAAAGCTCCCAAGACGGAAGCTACGGAGAGGTTTAGCAAATTGAACAACCTTATGATTGAAAAGCTTGATCAGCTGAAGAAAATGCAGGAAGAAATGATTGCCAATATCTTCGGCGACGATTATCAAGACAATCAGTTAATTATCTGCCAGCCCAATGGACGCCCTATCATGCAGGAGCAGTTGAACCGGAAGTTTAAGGATATTATTGTGGAAATGCGCGAAAATGGTTATAAGTTTACCAGCGTCCCAGAAGAAAAACTGGACGATGTTGTTTTCCACAGTGTCCGTGCTGCCAGCGCCACAAAGAAAATGCAAGTTTCTAACGGCAATCTGAAAGCGGTGATGCGAGCAGGCGGGTGGGCAGAACCTGATATGGTAATCCGCTATTCAAAAGCTTATGACGACGATCAAGTAAAAATCGCGCAAAAGATGGAAGAGGATTATCACAAGGGCGGAGATGCCAAACCACAGCAGGACGCAGAAGAACTACTTCGTATCATTCAGGATAATCCAGAGCTGTTAACTAAATTGCTGGCGGCTATAAAACCTTAGCGCAAATTTCCGCAGAAAGCTTCAAAAACCTTAGCAGGGGTGATTTTCACCTCAAAAACAGCCTTCCTGTATGAGCAAAAACCTTAGCTGTGTTAGCCCGAAAAAAGGATGGGGAACATAAATGAAAGGCAAAAAAATTGCTTGCCTACAATCGCAACTTGTAAGCAAGCAAAAACGCCGGAAACCCTTATCCGACAATGATTGTCTGGCGTGCCAGAAGGGACTTGAACCCCCGACACCCGCCTTAGGAGGGCGGTGCTCTATCCAACTGAGCTACTGGCACATATTAAATTTTGAACTTAACAATTTTACCCCACGCCGCCTCCTTTAGTGAACCGTAGTTAGTTCTCTTAGGAGGCGACCGCTCTATCCAACTGAGCTACGGGGGCTTATACAAAAAATATTCAATTTTCGGGTCCAGCCGGATTCGAACGAACTGCCGCTTAGGAGGCGGTCGCTCTATACAACTGAGCTACAGGGGCGTGGAACAGATGCCCTTACATTTTAGCCCAGGCCGTGCGGCCTGTCAACGGAAACCTGGCCTCCACACCCCAATTGTCTCCCCCAGACGGCCATTGGTCGCCAGTGTCTGGACAGCGTCCTATGCCGCCGGTATACTGATTTTGAAAGGAGGGCGGTGCCATGGACATTCAATTGAAGCTGGACCCCTCCCGGCAGGATGTGACCATCCAGGTCACCGCGCCCCAGCGCACGCCCCAGGTGGAGGAGCTGCTGCGCCGTCTGTCCGCCCTGGGGCGGGCTCCTCTGCAGGGTTGGCGGGGAGAGGAGATGACCCCGCTCCCCCAGGACAAGGTGGTGCGGTGCTACGCCCAGGAGAAACGGGTGTATGCCAGCCTGGGGAACGGGGACGCCCCCTATCTGCTGCGGGAGCGGCTGTATGAGCTGGAGGAACTGCTGGACCCCACCCTGTTTGTCCGCATCTCCAACGGCGAGATCGTCAACCTGGACCAGGTAAGGGCGGTGGACCTGTCCCTCACTGGTACCATCCGCATGACCCTGACCGGGGGTGAATGCGCCTATGTATCCCGGCGATATGTGAAGAAAATCAAGGAGACGCTGGGACTGAGAAAGGAGAGACCGGGATGAAGCAGCTTTGGTCACAAGCAGGCCGGCACGCAGCTGTGGGGGGCTGTGTGGGCGTGATCCTGCTGACCCTTTTGGGCGGCGTATGCAACGACCTGGTCAGCGGCGGACTCATTGCAATGGGACCCCACACCCCCTTCCGGCTGGTGAGCGCCGATCTGGTCCTGCGGGTGGGGTCGGAACCACTGGCCTTGGTCATTCAGTCCCTGCTGTACTTTGCCCTGGGCGCTGTGGTGGGGCTGTCCACGCTGCCCTTTGCCGATGACGGGCGGAGCCTGATACTGCGTTCTCTGGCCCATTTTGCCGCTACGGCGGCCCTGCTCTCCCTCACAACCTGGCTGCTGGGCTGGGCCTGGAACCTCTCCGTCCTGATCCTCTACCTGGTGCTGTTGGCCATGGTTTATCTGCTCATTTGGCTGGCCCGGTGGGTTGGCTGGTATGGAGAGGTGGTTGACCTGCGCACCCGGCTGGGTCTGGCCCCCGGTCCCTCCCCCCTGAAATGGAAGGAATCCCTGCCCTATCTGGGCTTTGCCCTGGGCCTGTGCGGCCTGCTGCCCCATGTGCTGCGGCTGCTGGACCCCTCCGACGTGCCTCTGCTCACCGGGCTGCTGCTGCCCTACCTGCTGTATCCGGTGGGCGGCTTTTTCTCCGGACTGTCTCTGGGCCGCCGGCACGGACTGTGCCTGCTGTATCCCGCAGTGGGAGCCCTCCTCTGTCTGGGCAACGTCTTTTGGTTATACAATTCGTCCGCGCTGTTTCACTGCGCCCTGTTTGGCCTCCCCGCCCTGGCGGGCAACCTGGCGGGCTGGCTGGGGCGCAAGTGGAAACACACCCGCCAACAGGAGGAATTGCGATGAAACAAGAAGTGCGCCTTTATAACATGATCCTTCCCGTGTGGATTCTCTGGCTGTTCCCCCAGCTGCTGGTCTTTGTGGCCCCGGCCAACCTGCTGGTGGACTGTCTGGTGCTCGCCCTGACCCTAGCCGCCCTGAAGCACCAGGGAAAGCGGGCAGTGGTAAAGGAACTGTGGTGCAAGTTCTGGCTGAGGGGATTTGGGGCCGATTTTCTCGGCGTCCTGTTCCTGCTGGCCGGCGCGTTTACGGCAGACGCCTTGTCTGATATTCCGTGGACCGCCGGGATGCATGAGGCCATCATGTATAATCCCTTCCTTCACCCCCTGGCTTTTCTCTGGGTCCTGCTGGGGGTGGCCCTGGCAGGCGTTTGCATCTACTTTTTTGACCTGCGGGCCATGAAGGACTGTGACCTGCTGACCCAGCGGGAAAAACACGTGGTGGCGCTGACTATGGCCATTGTCACCGCCCCCTGGCTTTTCTTCCTGCCTCTATACTGGGGATGACCTCTCCGGGGGAGCTTCGGCTCCTCCGGAATTTTTTTGCCCCCTTGACAAATTTCCCTTTCGGTGTTATGGTTCATTACACAAGTAATGAACCAGTGAACAAGGAGGTGGTCCCGTGCATGGGAGCCTGAACGACCAATCCCTCATCTATCTGCAAATCGCCCAGATGCTGGAGGACGACATCCTGCGTAAAGTGTACCGGGAGGAGGAACAGGTGCCTTCCACCACCGAGCTGTCCCGGGTGTACCACATCAACCCCGCCACCGCCGCCAAGGGGGTGAACCTGCTGGTGTCCGAGGGTATCCTTTACAAAAAGCGGGGCATCGGCATGTTTGTAGCCAAAGGGGCGGAGGAGGCCGTCAAGGCCAAGCGCCGGGCGGCCTTTTACCGGGATTTTGTGAAACCTTTGGTGCGAGAGGGGCGCTCTCTGGAGGTCACCGGAGAGGAACTGCTGACCATGGTGCGCCGCGCCATGGAGGAAGGAGACTGACTATGGAACAAGGAATCTTACAGGCCCAGGGCCTTTGCAAGTCTTACGGCAGCAACCAGGTCCTCCACGACCTGGACCTGGACATTCTGCCCGGGAAGATTTACGGGCTCATCGGCCGCAACGGGGCGGGCAAGACCACCCTGCTGTCCATCCTCACCGCCCAGAACACCAAGGACGCCGGCTCGGTCACCTACGACGGCCAGGACGTGTGGGAGAACCAGCATGCCCTGGACCAGATCTGTTTCTCCCGGGAGCTGGAGACCACCCTGTTTTCCTCCCAGAACAACCTGAAGGTGCGCCACTACCTGCGCTCGGCGGCCATCTTCTTCCCCCACTGGGACCAGGACTACGCCCAGCGTCTGATGGAGGAATTTCATGTGGAGCCCAAGAAAAAAATCTCCCAGCTGTCCAAGGGCCAGCTGTCCATGGTGACCATCCTCATCGCCCTGGCCAGCGGCGCCCCCATCACCATTCTGGACGAGCCCGCCGCCGGGCTGGACGTGGTCATGCGGGAGCGGTTCTACCAGCTGCTGCTGGAGGACTACGCCAAGACCAACCGCACCTTCCTGGTCTCCACTCACATCATCGAGGAGGCCGCCTCCGTCTTTGAAAACGTCATCATCCTGGACGGGGGCCGCATTCTGGAAAACTGCCCCACCGAGGAGCTGGTCTGCCAGTTCGCCTACGTCTCCGGCCGGGAGGACGTGGTGGAGGAGGCCTGCCGCGGGGTGGAGGTCCTCTCCCGCACCGTCATGGGCCGCCATGTCACCGCCGCCGTGCGGGGAGGCAGCGCCCAGCTGGCCGCCCTGGAGGGCTTCGACGTGGACGTGGCCCCCATGAACCTGCAAAACGTGTTCGTGGCTCTGTACGGCCACGGGGACAATCAGTAAGGGGGGCGACAGTATGGCCAAAGCCTTTCGCTATCTTCTGGTCACCAGCTGGGCCAATCTGGCCGCCATTCCCATCACCGCCCTGGTCATCACAGTGCTGACCGCTATCTCCGGCGCCCCAATGAAGGACGTGAATTTCTTTTCCACCTATTTTGTGGCCCTGCCCCTGATCTGTCTGCTGTTCCTCTTCATCTACGGGTCCAGCCTGTGCTCCACCAGCCTGCACATTGCCCTCTCCCTGGGTTGCCGCCGGAAGGACTTTTTTGGCGGCCTGTGCGGCATCCTGCTGGTATACACCGGGGTGGCCTGGGCGGTGCGCAGCTGTGTGCTGGCGGTGCCCGCCCTCTTCTCCTGGTCTCTGGAGGAGTCCATGGACTTTTTGTTCCACTTCCCCGGGGGCAGCGTTTGGCTCTACCCCCTGCTGGGGCTGTGCTGTGTCTCCATGGGCTGCCTGTGCGGCCTGGTCATCACCCGGTCCCGGAAGCTGGGCGCCATTCTCTTTGCCTTTGCCATGATCCTGGTGCTGGCCATCATGGTGGCCGCCGGCATCGTTGGAATCTTTGCCCTCTACGTCCCCGTGTTTTCCACCCTGGCCCGCTGGCTGTGGGTGTTGTGCGTGGCGGTCATTCTGGGCTGCCTGCTGCTGGTGCGCCGGCAGATCTTCCGCTTTGTGGTGAAATGAGGTGAAGTTATGCTGCGAAACGTCATTAAATTGAATCTGGACGACCTGTGGCTGTGCTTTGGCGGCGTGGGAGCGGTGTTTCTGCTGGTCCATATCATCACCGGGATCGTTCTGGCCGTCACCCGGGACCACAGCGCCCCGATGATCTCCGGGGCCACGCTGCCCTGCGCGGCCGCCTTCATTCTCATGTGCTGCGCCGTGTCCCATGTCCATGTCACCTTCCAGCAGGCCCTGCGCTTTGGCCAGACCCGGCGGCGCTCTCTGGGCCTTTACCTGGGGCTTATGGCCTTTGAAGGGGTCTGCACCGCCGCTCTGGCCCTGGTCCTCACCCTGGCCGAGCAGGCCCTGGCCCCCGCCCTGTGGCTGATGCTCACCGGATACACCCAGCTGGAGTGGGGCAGCTACATCATTCCCGAGCCCGGCATTCCCGGGGCCCCCTCCGCCGACCAGTGGGCC
Organism: uncultured Eubacteriales bacterium; assembly: GCA_900553135.1. GTDB lineage: Bacteria > Bacillota > Clostridia > Oscillospirales > Oscillospiraceae > Lawsonibacter. Next base: position 23,470 of record USCO01000010.1, read on the forward strand.
AACACCCTGTTTGTGAAGGACTTCGCCCTGGACTGGTACTGGTGGCCGATCATCCTTCTGGGCGGACTGGTGCTGGGCCTTCTCATCGGAGCCTTCACCCACCGCTTCGGCAAGCGGGCGGTGTGGATCTTGTGGGGCATCTGGATGCTGATCTGCTTTGCTCCCCAGCTGCTGCCCTGGGACGAAATATGGTTTACCCTCCCCTGGCAGTACCTGGCCGTGGCGGGGGGCGTGGCCGCTGTGGTATGCCTGGGGTGGTCGATCCGGTATCTGCTGCGCTGCCCCGTGCGCAATTAAGGGGTAAAATCCCCCAAAACCCTTGTAAAAACAAGGAAAACGCATTATAATAAAAGCCTGCCTGTGTCTCAGGCAGGCTTTTATTTGATTTTATCCTGTGACGATTGGAGAGAAACGCTATGGACCGCACCACCATTGCCGCGATTTTCGCGGACCAGGAGGCGCTGGGCGGCCAGACGGTCACCGTCTGCGGCTGGGCCCGCACCATCCGGGACATGAAAACCTTTGGATTCATCGAGCTCAACGACGGCTCCTGCTTTAAGAATTTGCAGGTCGTGATGGACGCCAATGTGCTGGACAATTATAAGGAGATCGCCGGGCAGAATGTGGGCGCCGCTTTGATCGTTACCGGTACCGTGGTGCTCACCCCCCAGGCCAAGCAGCCTCTGGAGGTGAAGGCCGCCACCATCGCCGTGGAGGGCCCCTCCGCCCCCGACTATCCCCTGCAGAAAAAGCGTCACGGCGTGGAGTTCCTGCGCACCATTCAGCACCTGCGTCCCCGGACGAACCTGTTCTCCGCCGCCTTCCGGGTGCGCTCCGTGGCCGCCCACGCCATCCACTGCTTCTTCCAGGACCGTGGCTTTGTCTACGTGAACACCCCCATCATCACCGCCAGCGACTGCGAGGGCGCCGGTGAGATGTTCCAGGTGACCACCCTGGACCTGGAGAACGTGCCCAAGAACGAGGACGGCACCGTGGATTACTCCAAGGACTTCTTCGGCAAGCGGGCCAGCCTCACCGTGTCCGGCCAGCTCAACTGTGAGAACTTTGCCATGGCCTTCGGCAACGTGTACACCTTCGGCCCCACCTTCCGGGCTGAGAAGTCCAACACCCAGCGCCACGCCGCTGAGTTCTGGATGATCGAACCCGAGATGGCCTTTGCCGACCTGGGCGACTATATGGACAACGCCGAGGCCATGATCAAGTATGTCATCCGCTATGTGCTGGACAAGTGTCCCGACGAGATCAACTTCTTCAACTCCTTCGTGGACAAGGGCCTGAAGGAGCGCCTGGAGCACGTAGCTTCCTCTGACTTCGCCCGGGTGAGCTACACCGACGCGGTGGAGATCCTGAAGCAGAACAACGACAAGTTTGACTTTAAGGTCTACTGGGGCTGCGACCTGCAGACCGAGCACGAGCGCTATCTCACCGAGCAGGTGTACAAGCGGCCCGTGTTCGTCACCGACTACCCCAAGGAGATCAAGGCCTTCTATATGCGCCAGAACGACGACGGCAAGACCGTGGCCGCGGCCGACTGCCTGGTGCCCGGTATCGGCGAGCTCATCGGCGGCAGCCAGCGTGAGGAGCGCATCGACATCCTGGTAAACCGTATCAAGGAGCTGGGCATGAACCCCGAGGACTACTGGTGGTACTGCGACCTGCGGCGCTACGGCTCCTGCCGTCACGCCGGTTACGGCCTGGGCTTTGAGCGGATGGTGATGTACCTCACCGGCGTGAACAACATCCGCGATGTGGAGCTGCATCCCAGAACCTGGGGCAACGCCGAGTTCTAACCTACTTTTCTTGAAAGAAAAGTAGGCAAAAGAACTTTGTGCGAAACTGTGTTTCGCTTCTGCAAAGTTCGGGGCCCGGTATCTTTCCACAACAAGGCCCGATTGTGTGGATAACATTAAAAAAGAGAGCCATCGAAAGATGGCTCTCTTTTTGCGTTTGGGTTGGAACAGGAGTTCCGCCGCCCCGGCGTATCCAACCAACTCCTACGGCTGTTTGCACCAGGCGCGTTTTCTCCGTCCAGCCGGACCGCTTTCCCAAAACTGCCAAATCAGCGACAGCGGCGGGAGTAAAAGAACTTTTGGGGAATTCCGCCGCCCCGGCGGCGGGTTCCTTTGCCCACGGCGGCAAAGGAACCAAAGCGCCGTTTTGGGGTGGGGCCCCTTTGGTCCATATTCTCAACCGGCGGGCAAAATTTGAGTGGCCGATTCTCCTCCTTCCGGGCCACTGGGCCCTGGCATGGCGGAAGTTTAGGCCTGCCGCTCTTTCCGGGGCCGCCTGGCTAGTGCCATGTTGCGTGGCCTGGCGATGAACGACGGGCCGATGAGACATCGGCCCCTACCCCTAGACCCACGGACAACTTTCCGTAGGGGCGGATGTCCTCATCCGCCCGCCCGGATTGGGACCCGCCCCGGAAAAACCGGGCGCTTCTTCTCCTAAACACGCCCCTAAACTTGTCGAGGCGAAACGCAGTTTCGCAGGAAGCTTTTTTGCCTACTTTTTTCTCGAAAAAAGTAGGTCAAGAAAGCGTGCGGGGGGAGATGCGGACTACCATGGCGGTGCGGTCGTCGGTGGCTCCCTGAGGACTGTGGGTAACCAGTTCCCCGGCCAACTCCTTGGGGCTCTCCCCCTGGAAGGCCGCCAACCGCTCCCGCAGCCAGCGGTCGTCCTCGGTGCCCGTGATCCCGTCGCTGACCATAAGCACATAGTCCCCCGGGGACAAATGCACCGGAATGCGGTCGGGTGTGGAAAACTCCCCGGCAGGCAGCCCCACGGGCAGGGAACTGCCCCCCACCCGGCGCACCGTATCGCCCTTTCGGATGTAGGTGGGGGCCGCCCCCAGCTTGTACACCGCCCCCTCCCCGGTGAACAGGTCGATTTGCAATAAATCTACCGTAGTGAACCCCCCTGCTTCCTCCCCCCGCAGGGCCAGGGCCGAGGTGAGGGTGACCAGGGCGTGCTCGGTCTCCACCCCGGCCTGGAGAAATTGCTCCAGCAGGCGCAGGGCCAGGGTGCTCTCCCGGTTGGCCTGGGGCCCGCTGCCCATGCCGTCGCACAGCAGGACGTACAGCGTGCCGTCCTCCCGCTTGAAATAGGTCCCCGCGTCGCCGCTCACCGTCTCCCCGTCCTTCTTCCGGGCAGCCACCCCGGCCACCGCCATGAGGGGTTCCTGCTGCACCAGCGCGAGGTAGTCCTCCCCTTGCTCCTCCACCCGCATGGGGGCCCCCAGAGACTGGGACAGTGCCAGGAGATCGTCGGGCCGGGCCAGGCTCTCCGCCCCCAGGCCCCGGATCTCCGCCCGGAGCAGCCCCCGGTTGTCCCGGAACACCATCCCCTGCAACTGTCCATCCAACAAAGACAACTTTTGGCTCAGCCGCCGCTCCCCCGCCGGGTCTGGGATCAGCTCCTGGCTCAGTTCAGCCGCCGCCGACTCCAGCAGGTTCGACAGCTGGGCATACTGGCGGCACACCGCCCAGCGGCTGTCCTGGATGCGGCTGTTGTACTGCCTGCGGTAGAGCAGTCCGGTGATTTCCTGGTTTACCGCCTGCAAAAACTGGGAAAACCGCACGCACCGGCTGGCAAAATAGGGGGGGAAATCCCCCGGCTCCCCTTTGCCCCGCTCCATCATGGCCGCTGTGGCGTCGTTGAGGGCGTTGAAGGTGGCGGCGTAGTCCCGCTCCCAGCACTGCTGGCGCAGGGCGCAGCCCCGGCACACCCGGCTGGCCGCCCGGTCAAAGATCACGGCCACGTCGTTGTCGTTCCTGGGCGGACGGAAGGAGACCCGCATGGTCTCGTAGAGCTGTCGAAAGGCCTTGGCGCTCTGGCTAAGTTTCTGCTCCGCCCGGCGGCGCTGGCTCAGGCCCAGATCGGGGATGGGCTGGGGGGTGAGCCAGCTGCCCAATCGCTCCACCAGATGGAGGGGCAGCAGCAGGAAGGCCAGGGCTCCCAGCCCGCCCTCGTAAAGTCCCCACAGGGTGATGCCCCGGCCCCAGGTCCACAGCACCGCCGCCCCATTGGCTGCCACAAAGGTGAGGGCGGCCCCGAAGAAAACCGGCGGCCACCCCGGCCAGGCCCAGAGCCATGGCATACACCGGCGGCCCCTGGGCTGCCAGGTCCATGGCAAGGCCCAGGCAGACCCCCATGGCGGCTCCGGCCCCCGGTCCCCCCTGCCAGGCCACGGCCAGCACCACCGAGGCCCCCGCCCCCCGGCCCAGGGATAACTCCCGGTACAGCTTCACCTGGGCCAGGGACATGACCAGGGTGGCGCACAGCACCGCCAGGCACCCCCGGCTGCGCCAGCTGAGGGGAGTCTCGCCGCTCTCCCCCATGGGCCGCAGCAGCTGGCGGTAGCAGCGGCAGGCGGAGACAGTGAGGGCGATTTCGGCCAGGAAATAGATGACGTCCTGGGGAAGCCACCCTCCCTGGGACAGATAGAGAAAGCCCGCGCAGGCGTTCACTCCTCCGGCCACCAGGGGCATGGCCCAGGGCTTGTCCAGGAGCTTCACATCGTAAAAGGCAAAGCCCACGGCAAAGGTGAGGATGGCCGCCGAGCTATAGCGTAAGCCCAGGGAAAAACCCAGCTGGGTCATGTACCCCAAAAACGCCCCCGCCAGGGCGGCCGCTCCCCACAGCCCTGACCCGGAAGCACCCACCAGGGCCACCCCGAAGGGGGCGTAGCCCCCGAAGATCTCCGCTCCCGCCAGCACCGCCCCCAGGAAAAAGTGGACCAGGGTGTCCGCCCACCGCAGCAAAAAGGACGCCTTGAAGCGCACCGTCTCCCCCCGGGCCGACCGCCAGCGCAGCCCCCGTCTCTTCTCCTTCATCTCCTTGGCCGCCATGCGCCCTTCCTCCTTCCGTAAACGCCGGGGACTTGTCCCGCGGATGTGCAAGTGCCATTATATTCCAGTTATTGGAAAAATAGCGTCGGAACGGGGAGGGGTTTTCCCGGGCCGCTAACCGGGGCCAGAAGGAAATTCTACTTGTAATTCCGGGGCAAATAGACTACAATATAAGCTGTATCAATGTAATAAGTCCTATCCTCAGCGAAAGGAAGGTATCGACCTATGAAACTGCAAAACGATCTGGGCGAGATCCGCATCAGCAGCGATGTGTTTACCGCCATTACCGGCAGCGCCGCCACCAACTGCTACGGCGTAAAGGGCATGGCGGTGCGCTCCAAGACCGACGGCCTGGTCCACCTGCTCAAGCGGGAGTCCATGGCCAAGGGCGTGAAGGTCTATTATAATGAGGACGGCACCGTTTCCATCGAGCTGCACATCATCGTGGAAAACGGCGTCAACCTTATGGCCGTGTGCCGCTCTATTATGAGCGAAGTGCGCTATGTGGTCAGCAAGACCACCGGCGTGGAAGTGAAATCCGTGGACGTCTGCGTGGACTCCATGCGGTTTTGACAGCTTGAAGAAAGGAAATAGCCCATTATGAGACAAACCATTGACGCGGCGGCCTTTCAAAAGATGGTCATCCACGCCGCCGCTTCCCTGAACGCGCAGAAGCAGCCCATCAACGACCTGAACGTATTCCCCGTCCCCGACGGCGACACCGGCACCAACATGAGCCTGACCATCGGCGCCGCCGCCGCGGAGATGAAGAAGCAGGCCTACCCCTCCGTGGGTCTGGCCGCCAAGGCCGCCGCCTCCGCCCTGCTGCGGGGCGCCCGCGGCAACTCCGGCGTCATCCTGTCCCTGCTGTTCCGCGGCCTGGCCAAGGCCATCAAGGACCGGGAGACCATCGACGGCCGGGATCTGGCCATCGCCCTGGACTTCGGCGTGGCCGCCGCCTACAAGGCGGTGATGAAGCCCGCCGAGGGCACCATCCTCACCGTCTCCCGCATGGCCGCCGCCCGCGCTGCCGGCGCCGCCCGGGAGGACAACTGTCTGGAGAGCGTGCTGGCCGCCGCCATTGAGGAGGGCCAAGTGGCTCTGGACAACACCATCAACCAGAACCCCGTGCTGAAGAAGGCGGGCGTGGTGGACGCCGGCGGCAAGGGCTTCCTTGTCATTCTCCAGGGCATGCTGGACGAGCTGCAGGGCGTGCCCATGCCTGAGACCGACCAGGACGAGGCCGCTCCCGCGGAGAAGGCCGACTTTGTGGCCATGGCCGCCGAGGAGATCACCTTCGCCTTTGACACCGTGTTCATCGTGCGCAAGCACCAGGAGGAAGTGGACCTGGAGCCCTTCCGCGCCTACCTCAACAGCATCGGCGACAGCCTGGTCATCGGCGAGGACGACGAGTCCTTTAAGGTCCATGTCCATACCAACATCCCCGGCGAGGCCCTCACCGAGTCCCAGAAGTACGGCACTCTGGAGCTGGCCAAGATTGAGAACATGCGCACCCAGGCCGACGACCTGGCCGCGGGCAAGCACGTGCAGAGCACCGACGATCTGGAGGCCATCGAGGCCGAGCTGGAGAAGGGCTGCGCCCCCCAGGAGCCTGTGAAGGCCGCTCCCGAGAAGAAGTACGGCTATGTGGCCGTGTGCGCCGGCGCGGGCCTGGAGGCTGTGTTCCGGGATCTGGGCGTGGACGGCGTCATTTCCGGCGGCCAGACCATGAACCCCTCCACCGAGGACATTCTGAAGGAGATCGACAAGACTCCCGCCGAGATCGTCTTTGTCCTGCCCAACAACAAGAACATCATCATGGCCGCCCAGCAGTGCCAGCGGCTGTGTGAGGACAAGAAGGTGGTGGTCCTGCCCACCAAGACCGTGCCTCAGGGCATCTCCGCCATGATGGCTGTGGACCCCGAGATGGAGGAGGAGGACATGATCTCCGCCATGACCGAGGCCTTCAGCCGGGTGCGCACCGCCGAGATCACCTACGCCGCCCGGGATTCCGACTTCGGCGGCTTTGCCATCCAGCAGGGTGACTATCTGGCTCTGCTGGAGCACCAGCTCTTCGGCACCGACCAGGATCTGGACGCCCTGGTGTCCAGCCTGGCTGCCAGCGAGACCATGCAGGAGGCCGAGTTCATCTCCGTGTTCTACGGCGAGGACGTCACCGAGGACCAGGCCCAGAAGACCGTGGACCTCATCACCGCCGCCTGCCCCAATGCCGAGGTGAACCTGCTTCCCGGCGGGCAGCCCGTGTACTACTATATGATTTCCGCGGAGTAACCTCCGCAAGCAAAAGAGCCGTCCTCCGGGACGGCTCTTTTTTGAAACATACAACAGAAAAACAAAAGGCCCCGGACTCAGGTTTATCCTAAGTCCGGGGTCCATATTTTGCGCGGAAGGGGAAATTAGAAGTACTGCTTGATGCCCTCGGGAGCCAGGTCGGGCTCGTCGCTGATGGTGATGGTGAACTTGATGTTGTGCTTCTCACCGAAGTTGTTCAGCCAGGCCAGGAATTCCTCGGTCTGGGTGTAGCTCTCGGTGGGCACGATCTTGGTCAGGCTGTCGATAAACACATGGGTGATATCGTAGTTGCCGGCGTACAGACCGCTGACAAAGCCCTTCAGGGCGGTGTAATCGGCAATATCATACTGGCTGGCTTCCACCAGGCGGATCTGGTAGTGGATGTCGAAGGTCAGCTTGTTGCCCTTCTCGATGCACACCACGTTGCCGTGCTCGCTCTGGACGGCCTCGTTGATCATGTCGATCATCTGCTTGGTCTTGCCGGTGCCCTTCTTACCCATGATGACTCGAATCATGTGAATCACTCCTTACTGGAAGTTACGTGGGAAGCAGGTCCCTTACGTTACTATAACTTTAACATAACCAGAGCCGCTTTTCAACCGCTAACTTATGAATTTTTTGTGGAGGATGCTGGCAGGACCGGGGCGGCAGCGCCCCGGCTTTTGTCTTGGTTGCCGGAACCGGGGCAAAAGGGCGCCGGGAGACCAATTTCCAGTCTCCCCAGCTTGTCCCGCTGTCTTACAGCCGGGCCTCCAAACCTTTTTCTGCTCTTCTTACAGCCGGGCCTCCAGAGCCTTCTTCTGCTCCTCATAGCCGGGCTTGCCAAGCAGGGCATACATGTTGACCTTGTAGGCCTCCACGCCGGGCTGATTGAAGGGGTTGACCTCCAGCAGGTAGCCGGACAGGCCGCAGACATACTCGAAGAAGTAGATGAGGTAGCCGGCGGTCTTGGCGGACAGAGCGGGCATCTCGATGCGCACGTTGGGCACGCCGCCGTCCACGTGGGCCAGGATGACAGCCCGCATGGCCTGCTCGGCCACAAAGGCCAGAGGCTTGCCGGACAGGAAGTTCAGGCCGTCCACGTTCTCGGGATCGTTGGGGATGATGAACTCGCCCTTGGGGGCAAACTGCACCACGGTCTCAAACATGAGACGCTCGCCCTCCTGGATATACTGACCCATGGAGTGCAGGTCGGCGGTAAACTCCACGCTGGCGGGGAACAGGCCCTTGCCCTCCTTGCCCTCGCTCTCGCCGTACAGCTGCTTCCACCACTCGGCGAAGAAACGGAAGTTGGGCTCGTAGCAGGCCAGCAGCTCCACCTTCTTGCCGCCCTGGTACAGGGCGTGGCGGGCGGCGGCATACTGCCAGGCGGGGTTGTTCAGGCCGGGAGCGGACAGCTCCTCCATGGCCTGGGCGGCGCCGCCCATGAGCTCGGCAATGTCGATACCGGCCACGGCGATGGGCAGCAGACCCACAGCGGTGAGCACGGAGAAGCGGCCGCCCACGTCGTCGGGCACCACGAACTCCTCGTAGCCCTCAGTGTCGGCCAGGCCCTTCAGGGCGCCGCGGGCCTTATCGGTGGTGGCGTAGATGCGCTCTTTGGCCTCCTCCTTGCCGTACTTCTCCTCCAGCAGAGCCTTGAAGATACGGAAGGCCACGGCGGGCTCGGTGGTGGTACCGGACTTGGAGATGACGTTGACGGAGAAGTCCCGGTCGCCGATGAGGGCGATGGTCTCCAGCAGGGCGTCGGTGGACAGACCGTTTCCGGCAAAGAGGATGTCGGGAGTCTCCTTCTTCTTCAGGTTGTAGTTGGGGGAAGCCAGCAGCTCGATCACGGCGCGGGCGCCCAGATAGGAGCCGCCGATGCCGATGACCACCAGCACCTGGGACTGCTTCTGGATCTTCTTGGCCGCAGCCTGAATGCGGGCAAACTCCTCCTTATCGTAATCCCGGGGCAGGTACACCCAGCCGGTGAAATCGCCGCCGGGGCCATTGTGCTCGGCCAGCATCTTGGCAGCCTTCTCCAGCTTCTCCTGGCGGCTGGTCACGTAGTCCTGGGGAATGAATCCCTCCAGCTTGGACAGATCAAGGGTAAGCATCATCAAAATCCTCCTTGTGAGAGTTATGGAATTGCTGACCACAGTATAACACAGAATCAAACCCTTTTCACACTGAAAAAACAAAGGCGTAAGATTTTTTCTTGGGAAAATTGCCCGAAACTTTTTTTGAAAAACCTATTGACATTTTTCTTATCATAGGCTAGAATAGTCCATGCTGTTCGGACGATTAGCTCAGCTGGTAGAGCATCCGCTTGACGTGCGGGAGGTCACAGGTT
>USCO01000011.1 GCA_900553135.1 uncultured Eubacteriales bacterium
CCAGCGTTCATCCTGAGCCAGGATCAAACTCTCAATAAAATGGTATCTAAAGAACCGAAGTTCTTCAAATCACTTTATTGAAGCTTAAAAACTAGCTTCAAAGAAATTTAACGGTCGTCCTTCAAGCTTTAAGCTTGTTCGAACAACCAAATCCAAATTTGGTGCTTCGTGTTTGTCACGTTGTTTAATTTACAAGGTGCACACCGCTTTGCAGCGGCGGGAGTTCATTTTACCACACCGTTTTGGCTTTGTCAAGAGCTTTTTTCAAGTTTTTCAAAACTTTTTTCAGCTCTCAGCCAGCCCGGCGGGCCGCTCCCTTTTTTCGCGCCGCCCTCGCAGGCGACTCATATAGGTTACCACATCTCGTTTCCCTTGTCAAGAACTTTTTTCGAACTTTTCAAGTCGTTTTGTTCTCTCATCCAAGGTATTTCGTTGTCGCAACCGCTGTCTCGCGGACAGCTTTGATAGAATACCACTCCCTCCCCTTTTTGTCAACACCTTTTTTCGAGTTTTTTCAAGTTTTTTCTGAGAGAGGAAAATCAAGGTCTGGAAGGGGTATTTCCGCCCTCTTCTTCTCTATTCTATCTAGTCCTATATAGAATCCCTGATCCGGTAACGGCATCGGTACGGCCTATACCTATATAGATATGAATATACGAAGTCGCTGTTTAGGACAAGTCCATATAATTAAGATAAGAGCATGACCAGTCTCCTCTAATCTGTAGCGTCTGGCATCTACCGCGCTGCGCAGGATCTGCTCTTCATCTTCTCCCTGTGTTCCCCGGATTCTCCATTGCTCGTATCTCGACAAAAGGGTTCCGCTGACAAAACAAAAAGGACATCCTTTCGGATGTCCTTTTTGTTGGTGCGCGAGGCGGGAGTCGAACCCGCACGCCCTTGCGAGCACTGGCACCTGAAGCCAGCGAGTCTACCAATTCCACCACTCGCGCTTGGGTGGTTTGCGCTGTCGTTCAGCGCGAGCATTATATTACCACAGCCTATCCCCCCTGTCAACACTTTTTCTGAAAAAATTCAATTTTATTTTCTCTTCCCTTCGCGCCGCCCTCTCCCAATCTCCCCCCGCCCACGCCTCCCGGTCCGTTTTTCCTATTATATATGGAATGTTCTGCACCTCCTGCGTCCATCCTATAAAAATCGTGATTTTCCCTCTTGCCTTTTCTTGGTCCCTGTGATATAGTACCTCCTACATGGAAAAGGGAGTAGTTGCAAGCCGTCTTGTCAACATCCCGGTCTTTCCCCTTCTGGGAGACAGACCTGGTAGGACGCGCCCCCATTTCTGGTGGTAACAAGACTTTTCGGTATGGACGTATCAGCGTACCTGCCGGAAAGTCTTTTTTCTTTTCCATTTCATTTTAAAAAAGAGAGGCGAACCCCCATGGAACAAAACTATGTCCATCTCACCCCTCAGCAAACGTTGGAACAGCTGGATGTGACCTCCGACGGTCTCAACAGCGCCGAAGCTTCCCAGCGTCTGGCGCAGTACGGCCCCAACCAGCTGGCCGAGGGCAAGCGGAAGAGCGTGGCCGCGGTCTTTTTTGAGCAGTTCAAAGACCTGCTGGTCGTGATCCTCATTGCCGCCGCCCTCATCTCCATGTTCTCCGGCAATATGGAGAGTACCCTGGTCATCTTCGCCGTGCTGATCCTCAACGCCATTCTGGGCACCGTACAGTATTTCAAGGCAGAGAAGTCCCTGGAAAGCCTGAAAGCCATGAGCGCCCCCTCGGCTAAGGTCCTTCGAAACGGCCAGCGCCTGGAGATCCCCAGCGACCAGGTGGTCCCCGGCGACATCATCGAGCTGGAGGCCGGCGACCTCATCGTGGCCGACGGCCGTCTGCTGAACTGCTGGTCCCTGAAGGTCAACGAGAGCTCCCTCACCGGCGAGAGCGAGGCCGTAGAAAAGACCAACCAGGCCATCACCGGCGAGAAGGTGGCCCTGGGCGACCAGAAGAACATGGTCTTCTCCGGCTCCCTGGTCACCTATGGCCGTGCCGTCATGGTGGTCACCGCCACCGGTATGGACACCCAGCTGGGCAAGATCGCCAGCCTGATGAATCAGACCCAGCAGCGCAAGACCCCGCTCCAGAAAAACCTGGACGATTTCTCCGGCAAGCTGGCCATGGTCATTATGATCATCTGCGCCGGCGTGTTCCTGCTGTCCGTTTTCCGCAGCCACATGAGCATTCTGGACTCCCTGATGTTCGCCGTGGCTCTGGCCGTGGCCGCCATCCCCGAGGCCCTGAGCTCCATCGTCACCATCGTGCTGGCCATGGGCACCCAGAAAATGGCCCGGCAGAACGCCATTATCAAGGAGCTGAAGGCGGTGGAAAGCCTGGGCTCCGTCCAGGTCATCTGCTCCGATAAGACCGGCACCCTGACCCAGAACCGCATGACCGTGCAGAACATCTGGGCCGACGGCGTCCTCACCCGGGGCACCGACCTGGAGCCGGCCAACGACGCCCAGCGCACCCTGCTGAAGATCGCGCTGCTGGACAGCGACGCCACCATGGACCACGAGACGGGCGCCTCCGTGGGCGACCCCACCGAGGTGGCTCTGGTTCAGCTGGGCGGACACTTCGGCGTGGAGGAGCGTGCCTACCGCACCCAGCACCCCCGTCTGGCCGAGCTGGCCTTTGACTCCGACCGCAAGCTCATGAGCACCCTGCACAACACCGACGACGGCCCCACCCTGTACACCAAGGGCGCCATGGACGTTCTGCTGGACCGCTCCACCCACCTGCTCACCGCCAACGGCCCTGTGCCTATGACCCCTGAGCTCCGCGCTCAGATCGAGCAGGTCAACCGCCAGCAGTCTGAAAACGGTCTGCGTGTGCTGGCCTTTGCCCAGCGTCCCATGGGTGAGGCCCGTCTGCTCACTCTGGAGGACGAGCGGGACTACACCTTCGTGGGCCTTATCTCCATGATCGACCCACCCCGTCCCGAGAGCGTCCAGGCCGTGGCCGAAGCCAAGAAGGCCGGTATTCGTACCGTGATGATCACCGGCGACCACAAGGTGACCGCCACCGCCATCGCCAAGCAGATCGGCATTTTCAGCGACGGCGACATGTCCCTGGACGGCGTGGAGCTGGACGCCATGAGCGATGAGGAGCTGGATGAGAAGCTGCCCCACATCGCCGTGTACGCCCGCGTCTCCCCCGAGCATAAGATCCGAATCGTCACCGCCTGGCAGCGCCGCGGCTGCATCGCCGCCATGACCGGCGACGGCGTCAACGACGCCCCCGCCCTGAAGAAGGCCGACGTGGGCGTGGCCATGGGCATCACCGGCACCGAGGTCAGTAAGGACGCCGCCGCTATGATCCTGGCTGACGACAACTTCGCCACCATCGTCAAGGCGGTGCTCAACGGCCGCAGCGTCTACGCCAACATCCGCAACGCCATTCAGTTCCTGCTCTCCGGCAACATGGCCGCCATCCTGGCCGTCATCTACGCCTCCATCGCCGGACTGACCGTCCCCTTCCAGCCCGTGCACCTGCTGTTCATCAACCTGCTCACCGACAGCCTGCCCGCTATCGCCCTGGGCATGGAGCCCGCCCGTCCCGGCCTCATGGACCAGCCTCCCCGCGATCCCAACGCCTCTATGATGGACAAGCCCATGCTCAGCCGCGTCTTTGGTCAGGGCCTGATGATCGGCATCGCCTCCATGGCCGCGTTCTATATCGGCCTCAACCAGTCCGGCCCCGCCCTGGCCAGCACCATGGCCTTTGCCACCCTGACTCTGGCCCGCCTGTTCCACGGCTTCAACTGCCGCGGCAAGGAGTCCATCGTCAAGCTGGGCCTGGGCAGCAATCAGTACTCCCTCATGGCCTTCGGCGTGGGTCTGCTGCTGCTGGCTCTGGTGCTCTTCGTCCCCGCCATGGAGAGCCTGTTCCTGGTGGCTCCCCTCACCGGCATGGATGTGCTGTACGTGGTGCTTCTGGCCTTCGCCCCCACTCTGCTCATCCAGCTCACCCGTCTCATTCAGGGACGCTGATCCCTTATCCTTTCACCGGTCCGTCTTTGACGGGCCGGTGTTTTTTTCATCTCCTCTGGAAAGGCGGGGGCTTATCTGGTACAATGAAGAAAAACGGCGAAGAAAGAGGGAATCAATCATGCGCACCATCCAAGCCTCCGCCCTGACGGAGACCGTGGCCCGGCTGTGTGTCCAGGCCAATATCCACCTGCCCCAGGACATCGTGGCCGCCCTGGACCGCTCCCGTACGGAGGAGCCCTGGCCCCTGGCCAAGGAGACCCTGGGCCTGCTGTGGGACAACATGAAGCTGGCCGAGCAGACCGACATGCCCGTGTGCCAGGATACCGGCATGGCCTGCGTTTTTGTGGAGCTGGGCCAGGACGTCCACATCGAAGGCAATTTTGAGGAGGCCATCCACCAGGGCGTGCGCCAGGGCTACGGCGAGGGCTACCTGCGCAAGTCCATCGTGGGCGACCCCCTGCGCCGGGTGAACACCGAGGACAACACCCCCGCCGCCATCACCGTGCGTCTGGTCCCCGGCGACCAGTGCACCATCACCGTGGCCCCCAAGGGCTTCGGCAGCGAGAACATGAGCCGCCTGGGCATGCTCAAGCCTGCCGACGGCGTGGAAGGCGTGAAGAAGTTCGTGGTGGAGACGGTGAAGCTGGCCGGCTCCAACCCCTGCCCCCCCATCGTCCTGGGCATCGGCATCGGCGGCAGCTTTGATAAGGTGGCCTATCTGGCCAAGCACGCCCTGCTGCGCCCCATTGACCAGCCCAACCCTGACCCCTATTACGCCCAGCTGGAACAGGAACTGCTGGAGGCCATCAACTCCCTGGGCGTTGGGCCCCAGGGCTTCGGCGGGCGCACCACCTGCCTGGGCCTGTCCATTGAGACCGCCCCAACCCACGTGGCCGGACTGCCCGTGGCCGTCAATGTGAGCTGCCACGTCACCCGCCGGGCCACCGCTCAGCTGTAAAGGGGTAGAAGCCATGTTGTTCAAAGCACTGTTTTCTGCACTGATCGTGCTTTGTGTCGGCTATCTCGGGAACATTTTTCATCTGGATGGCTACATTCTCAGCCTGAGCATTGCCACAGGCTGTATCGTCTCCGCCATCTACGATTCCAGGAAATAGGAGGTCATCGCCATGCAATATTCTCTGACCACTCCCGTTACCCGGGAGGATCTGGCTCCCCTGCGCGCCGGGGACACCGTTTTGCTCTCCGGCGTGGTGTACACCGCCCGGGACGCCGCCCACAAGCGCCTGATGGAGCGGCTGGACGCCGGAGAGCCCCTGCCCTTCCCTCTGGAGGGCTCCGCCATCTACTATGTCGGCCCCACCCCGGAGAAGCCCGGCCAGGTCATCGGCTCCGCCGGTCCCACCACCAGCGGCCGCATGGACGCCTACTCCCCCCGGCTGCTGGACCTGGGCCAGGCCATTATGATCGGCAAGGGCAAGCGTAACCAGGCCGTCAAGGACGCGGTGGTACGCAACGGCGCGGTGTATCTGGCCGCCCTGGGCGGCGCCGGCGCCCTCATGGCCGCCAGCGTTCAGGAGCTGGAGGTCATCTGCTGGGAGGACCTGGGCTGCGAGGCGGTGCGCCGCCTGGTGGTGAAGGATTTCCCGCTCACCGTCATTCTGGACGCCCACGGGGGCGACCTGTACGAGAGCGGCCCCGCCGCCTATCTGGCTGGGACCAAATGACCGGGATGGGAGGCCTATTTCATGTTTACCTGCGCCGCCTGTACCATTGAGGCCTGCCGCAGCGGCAAGCTCACTGAGATGCCCCAGAACTGCCCCATGCGGGACCCGGAATTTTTCGAGCAGGTCCTCACCGAATATTTCAAGCCGGAAAACCACGAGTTTTTCCTCTCCAGCGCCGTCATCGAGGCCATGGGCTACTGCCGCTGGCCCCGCCTGCGGGAGACGGCGGAGTTTGCCCGGCGCATGGGCTACCAGAAGCTGGGCCTGGCCTTCTGCGCCGGTTTGCACAAGGAAGCCCGCATTGTGGACCGTTTCCTGCGCCAATGGGGTTTCGAGGTCGAATCCGTCATCTGCAAGACGGGATCTATCCCCAAGGACCAGGTGGGTGTCCCCAAGGAGTACCGGGTGCGCCCCGGCTCCTACGAGGTCATGTGCAACCCCATCGCCCAGGCCGAGCTGCTCAACCGGGCGGGCACCCAGTTCAACATCTGCCTGGGGCTGTGCGTGGGCCACGACTCCCTGTTCTACCAGCACTCCAAAGCCCCGGTGACCACCCTGGTTGCCAAGGACCGGGCCACAGGCAACAACCCCGCCGCCGCCATCTACTGCGCCGACGGCTACTTCAAAAGCCGCCTGGACCCCGACCAGAACCCCTGACCCCATCTTTTCAAAAGGCCGCCTTGGGCGGCCTTTTTTTCTTTCGCTCTTGACCGCAGCGCTCCCATGTGGTACGATCTTTTTGTCTCATTTTATACACTTCTGCAAAAGGGAGGGATCTCTATGGCCGTGGCGCTTTCTTCCGGAGAGCGCGTTGTGCTTCTGAACTGTCCCCTGCTGCGGGGCGGTGAGGAGGAGCTGGCCCAGCGGCTGCTGTCCCTCCCCGGCGTCTGGCGGCGGGAATTCTTCCCCGGACAGACCCTCTATTCCCCCGACCACTTCCTTCGCTGCCTGGGCGTACTGCTCTCCGGCCGGGCCAAGGTGAGCAGCGGCACCCTCTCGGTGAGCGTGCTGGAGCCCGGCTCCCTCTTCGGGGCCGCCGCCCTCTTCGGGGACGTGGACCAGTTCGCTACCACCATTACCGCCCGCACCTCCTGCCAGGTCCTCTTTCTTCCCCAGGAGGAGCTGGACACCTTGCTGGAGCGGGAACCCCTGGTGCGCCGCAACTACCTGGGTTACCTCACCGGGCGCATCCGATTTCTCTCGGGGCGGCTCCAGTCGGTGACCCAAAGCGGAGCGGAGGCCAAGCTGGCCCGCTACCTGCTGGCCAACCACCAGGGCGGACAATTACAAACCTCCGCCACCGACCTGGCCAAGCGCCTGGGAGTAAGCCGCGCCTCCCTTTACCGGGCCTTTGAGGACCTGGAACGTGAGGACCTCATCCGCCGCCAGGGAAAAACCATTTTGATCCCCAGTCTCTCCGCCCTGGAGAGTCTGCTGCAATCACCCACATGAAAGGAACGATTTTGATGAAAAAGAAGCTCTCTTTGCTCCTGGCCGCCGCTCTGACCCTGTCTATGCTGGCCAGCTGCGGTCCCAAGACCACCTCTGACGGCTCCGGTTCCGTCTCCGGCTCCGAGAACCCCTCCAGCAGCGTCTCCACCCCCACCACCGACCTGCCCGACTTCATGGTCCTCTCCGGCCCCACCGGCGTGGGTGCCGCCAAGCTCATGGCGGACAATGAGACCGCCGCAGACGAGGACAAGGTCATCGCCTCTGCCACCGTGGTGGCCGATAACCAGGAGGTCAACGACGCCCTCATCAGCGGCAATGCCGACATCGCCGCCATCGCCACCAACGTGGCCGCCACCCTCTCCGCCAAGACCGACGGCGCCATCCAGGTGCTGGCCGTGAACACCCTGGGCGTGCTGTATATCCTGGAAAAGGGCGACAGCGTCAACTCCATGGCTGATCTGGCGGGCAAGACCGTCTACGCCACCGGCCAGGGCGCCAACCCCGAGTACGTGCTCAACTACCTGCTCACCCAGAACGGCGTGGACCCCGCCGACGTGGACATCCAGTGGATGACCGCCCAAGAGGTCTCCGCCAAGATGACCTCCTCCGAGCAGGCCATCTGCATGCTGCCCGTCCCCGCCGCCACCGCTCTGATGATTCAGGACAGCAGCGTGCGCCAGGCCGTCTCCCTGTCTGACGAGTGGGACGCCCTGGGCCAGGGCTCTCTGGCCATGGGCTGCGTGGTGGCCCGCACCGAGTACGTGGAGGAAAATCCCCAGGCTGTGGAAAACTTCCTGACCGCCTATGAGGCCTCCATCAACTATATGAAGGACGAGGCCAACGCCGACCAGGCCAGCCAGATGGTGGCGCAGTACGAGATCACCCCCAACGCCAAGGTGGCCGCCGCCGCCATTCCCCAGTGCAACCTCACCTACCTGGCCGGCCAGGAGATGCGCTCCACCCTGGAGCAGTATTACCAGGTCCTGTTCCAGGCCGACCCCGCTGCCATCGGCGGCTCCATGCCCTACGACAGCTTCTACTATGGTGCTGAGTAAACGACTGAAAACTTGCCTTTCTGCCCTGCTGCCCCCGGCCTTTTGGCTGGGGGTTTGGCAGCTTTGCGCCTTTTTGGTGGAGCGCTGGGTGGAGGGCCGGGGCAACGAGCTGCTCCTCCCCTACCCCGCCACCGTGGCCCGCTCCCTGGCCGTGCTGGCCCTCTCCCCCGCCTTCTGGCAGACGGTAGCCGCCACCCTGGGCCGCATCGTGGCAGGTATGGCCGTGGGAACTCTGGCCGGGGTGCTGCTGGCGGTATTTACCTGGCGCTTTGTCTGGGCTGACCGGCTGCTTTCTCCGGTGATCCGGGTGATCCGTGCCACGCCGGTAGCCTCTTTCATTTTGCTGTTGCTGCTGTGGATCAGCCGCAACCTGGTCCCCGGGGTCATCTCAGGGCTTATGGTACTGCCTGTGGTGTGGGAAAACCTGACCCGAGGGTTGGGAGAGACAGACGGACAGCTGCTGGAGCTGGCCCGTGCCTACCGCTTCTCCCCCTGGAAGCGGGTGCGGCTGGTCTACCTGCCCTCTCTGCGGCCCTATTTTCTCTCCGCCGTCACCACCTCCATGGGCCTGGCGTGGAAATCCGGCGTGGCCGCCGAGGTGCTGTGTCTCCCCCGCCCCGGCATGGGCACCCAGATCTACAACAGCAAGCTCTATCTGGAAATCCCCGACCTGTTCGCCTGGACGGCGGTGGTGGTGGCCCTCTCTCTGCTGCTGGAGCGGCTATTGCGCCGTCTTCTGGCCCGACAAACCAGGAGGTGACTGCTTATGATCACGTTGGAACATCTCTCCGTCTCCTTCGGCCCCAAGGACGTTCTGCGGGACTTCTCCCTCACCCTGCCCACTCAGGGCATCACCGTCCTCAGCGGCCCCTCAGGCTGCGGCAAGACCACCCTGCTCCGGGTGCTGGCGGGGCTTCAGCCCCTGGCCCAGGGCCGGGTGACCGGGGTAGATCCCCGGCGCACCGCCCTGCTCTTTCAGGAGGACCGCCTGTTCCCCTGGCGCACCGCCCGCCAGCAGATCTCCGATGTGCTGCCCCGGGAGCGCTCCGGCGAGGCGGACCGTTGGCTGTCTCTGGTGGAGCTCACCGGGGAAGAGAACGCCGCCCCCTCCGCTTTGTCCGGCGGCATGCGGCGGCGTCTGGCTCTGGCCCGCTGCCTGGCTCTGGGCGGGGAGCTGTATCTGCTGGACGAGCCCTTTACCGGGGTGGACCCCCAGCGCACCGCCCGGCTGATGGAGGCCATCCGCGCCCTGAACAAGCCGGTGATCCTCTCCAGCCACGAGGCCCAGGTCCTGGACCTGGCCGACCGGGTAGTCGCCCTCTCCGGCCCGCCCCTGGCCCTTGCGTCCCAGCCTCAGTGCGCCCAGTGAAATTTTCCGTTTCAAATGTTTCTCTTTCTTTCAAAATCCCCGGTCCATAGCAGGACCAGGGATTCCTTTTTGGCATTTCTTTCATGTGTAACTTGCATTTCCGAAAAAATCCAGTATAATGTGGAGTATATTTCTTCTGTCTCCCCCGGCCATGCCGGCCGAGACAGTGTGTGTGTCCCGCGATATGAAAAGAAAGAGGGAATGTTTATGCTGCAAACCATTGAAACCGTCAACAGCTTCCTGGGCGGCATCGTATGGGGTCCTGTGATGCTGGTGCTCCTGGTGGGCACCGGGATCTACCTCACCATCCGCTGCGGCTTTCTCCAGGCCCGGCGCTTCGGCTTTATCCTGCGCAACACCATCGGGACCCTGTTTTCCAAACAAAAATCCCAGTCCGCCAGCCAGCACAACCTGACGCCCTTCCAGGCGGTGACCACCGCTCTGGCGGGGACCGTGGGCACCGGCAACATCGCCGGCGTCACCGGCGCCATTTTTGCCGGCGGTCCCGGCGCGGTATTCTGGATGTGGGTATCCGCCTTCTTCGGGATGATGACCAAATATGCCGAGATCGTTCTGGCGGTCCGCTACCGCCAGGTGGACGATAAGGGCGCCCACTTCGGCGGCCCCATGTACTACATTGAAAAGGGCGCGGGGCTCAAGTGGCTGGCCGTTATCTTCGCGCTGCTGGGCGGCGTGGCCTGCTTCGGCATCGGAAACATTGCCCAGTCCACCGAAATCGCCGGGGCTATGGAGTCGCTGGTTGGCCTGGAGCCCATTTACACCGGCATCATCCTGGCGGTCATTACCGCCGTGGTGGTCATCGGCGGTGTCAAGCGCATCGGCCAGGTGACCTCCTATCTGGTCCCCTTCATGGCCATCTTCTACATCGTGGCCGGTGTGGCCATCATTCTGCTGCGCATCACCCACGTCCCCGCGGCCCTGGCCTCCATCTTCACCGAGGCCTTCAGCTTTGACCTGCGGGAGATGGGCGGCGGCGTGCTGGGTTACACCATTATGGTGGCCATGCAGCAGGGCTTTGCCCGGGGCGTGTTCTCCAACGAGGCGGGCCTGGGCTCCGCTCCCATGGCCCACGCCGCCTCCGACACCAAGGAGCCCGTGGAACAGGGCATGTGGGGCGTATTCGAGGTGTTTGTGGACACCATCGTCATCTGCACCCTCACCTCCATGGCGGTGCTGCTCTCCGGCGTGCTGGAATATGACCTCAGCTCCTTCTCCTCCAACGGCGCCGCCGCTGCCGCCGCCTTCAATGCCATTCTCCCCGGCACCATCGGCGGCACAGTCCTGCAGATCAGCCTGCTGTTCTTCGCCCTGTCCACCATCCTGGGCTGGAGCTACTACGGCGAGCGCTGCTGGGGCTATCTGACCAACAACAACAAGGTGGTCAACCTGGTCTTTAAGATCGCCTTTGCCCTGGTGTGCGTGGTGGGAGCCGTGGGCTCCGGCCAGCTCATGTGGAATATCTCCGACACCCTCAACGGCATGATGGCCATTCCCAACCTGGTGGGACTGCTGCTGCTGTCGGGCACCGTCATTAAGCTCACAAAGGAATACTTTTCCAAGCATTAAGAGAAAGCCGGAGCGGCTTAAGCCGCTCCGGTTTTTGCATCAGAAAAGGCCGCTGCTAATGCAGCGGCCTTTTCTTTCCCCACTAGGGGTTTGCGGTAAAATCAGGTGTTGTCCTTCTCCCGCTTCTTACCAGCCACGGTGAGGTACACCAGGCCGGCAGCGGAAGCCACAGCGGCCATGACCCACAGGGCCAGGTTGTCGCCGGTGGCGGGGACCAGAGGCACGTTCTCGTCGCCGATGTCGGTGCCGTCACCGTCGCCGCCGGGGCCGGGATCCAGAGGCACCTCGCCGTCGCCGATGTCAGTGCCATCGCCGTCACCGTCGCCGCCGGGGCCGGGATCCAGAGGAGTCTCACCGTCGTCGATGTCCACGGTGTAGTACACGATGATCTCCCGGTTGCCGTTCATGTAGCCGGTCACGTCGTCGCCGGTGACCTGGCTGATCTCATAGCCGTCAATGGCCTTCTGAGTCTGAGCGGTCACATCGTAGCTTCTGCCGGCAGCAATGCGGACGGTGTAGGGGGAAGCCAGCACCTCATCGGTGCCCTCCTCCAGGTACTTCACCACCAGGTTGTAGTAGGTGGTGCCGCCGCCACCGCCGTCGCCGGGATCGGTGGGCTCTTCGTCGGTCAGCGTGTAGTACAGATTCAGCTCATAGAGGTAGTTCTGCTGCTCCAGCAAGACCTGAGTCTTGTTCCCGGTGTTATCCGCGTCATACTCATAGGTCAGACCGTCGCGAACCGTGTAGTCGGCAGGATTGGCGCTGACGGTCTTGGACTCGGTCTCCTTGAAGATCTCAGTCTGGTCATTGAAGGAGCCAATCACATTGCCGTTGTAGTCGTAGTGGACGTAGTGCGTCTTTACCACCCACAGATACTTGGCGGGCACCGTGAAGGTGTTGGTAATGACCACCTGGTAGTTATCGCCAGTATCCACCTCGATCTCCCGGTAGGTCACGGTATAGTCGTTATCCGTGCCAAAGGAGATGGTCTCGCCGTTCTTCACGGGGCTGCCCTTGGCGTCCAGCTCCAGGACCTCATACTTATACTTCTGGCCGGTGGTCAGATTGTACTTGGCCAGCTCCTCATAGGGCTTAAACTCGCAGGTGCCGTCTTCCCCAACGGAAACGGTCTGCTTGGTGCCATCCACCATGGCGCCGTCACGGAACAGCGCAACAGTGATGGTCTCAGGCAGGACGGGGGTATACACGCCCTCCACGTCCATGTTCTCCCAGAACTTGACGGGAGTTATGGTGATTCCGTTCTCCTGCTCAATGACGTTCTTGATGGCAAAGGGCTGACCCTCCACAGTCTGGGTGGTGTAGCCGTCCACCGCGTCCTCGCTCAGGGTATAGGTGATCTTGGCGCCGGTGTCGGTGTACTCAGGCAGATTGCCCACGGTGAAGGTCCAGGTGTTGCCCTCCGCAGTGATGGGCAGGGACACACCGTTCAGGGTCACAACGGGAGCGCCGCTGTCATCGCTGACCAGCATCACGTACTCGCTGCCATCGCTGCCCTTCAGGCGCAGGGTGATGTCGGGGCGGTCGGCCACGCCGGGATCGACCCAATACTTGGTCACAGGAATGCTGATGGTACCAGTCAGCTGGTTGGTCACGGTGGTTCCGGAAACGTTAGCCTTGTAGTTTTCAGGCACGTTCTGCTCCTGCACGGAGTACTCATACCGGGCGGTACGGTTCTCGTTGTACAGAGGCTGCCCCATAAACTTGATGCTCCAGGTATTGCCATCCTCGCTCACAGTGGCCTTGATGGACGCACCGTTCACAGTGGCCATGACCGCACCGTCAGCCTCACTCCAGCCGAAGGTAACGGAATTGATGACCACGCCGTCCTGCAGCAGGTCAATGGTCACGTCGGGACGCTGGCTGTTGGGGGTATTGCCGTCGATCCAGGTCTTGGACACGGTGATATCCGCAGTCGCCTGGTTGATGGTGTTGGTAGCCTGGAAGGCGAAGGAGCCGTCCTCCTGGATCCCGCCGGTCATGCTGGAGCTGTACCCAGCCACGCTGTTCTCCACCACGCGGTAGAGATAGAGCTGACCATTGGCGTCATACTTGTCCAGGTTGTTGCGGGTCTCGCTGGTCTTGCCATCCATCAGAGTAATGTAGCCCGCGTTCTCCCAGTTGGTTCCGTCCACGGAACGCTGGATCTCGAAGGTGGCCATGGGGGTATCCATGCCATCGGGCTGCACCCAGGTCTTCTCCAGAGAGAGGGAGGTGGTGCCGCGAATGGTGTTGGTGAAGTGATAATAGATGTTGCCGTTGGAATCGGGGCCAACCACCTCGTCTACAAAGACCGTGTAGTTGCTGGGAACATCCTCCTCCACGGAGTAGTTGATCTCCACATACTCGGTCTCGCCGGTCGCCTCATCGCGCACCGCGTGATAGCGGGGCATGGGGGCGAAGCTGGTGGAACCGTTTCCAGTGATGGAGACGGAATAGTCGCTGCGATTCCCGTCAATGCACAGATAGAAGTCAGCGGTCTGCGCCTCCACGGTGCTGGGCTGCTGCCAGGTCTTGGTGACGGTGATCAGCACCTCGTCATCAGGATCAAAGCCATTCTGGGTATTGGTGACCGTGATCGCGTAAACATCCTCGGACAGCAGTTCCATTTTGCCATAGCTGGTGGTGTAGCCGCTCACAGGAGTCTCCACCACAGAGTACTGGATCTCCTCGCCGCTGGCGTCGTACTTGTTCAGGTCTTCAAAGGTGTAAGAATCGTTAAAGGTAGCGCTCTTGCCGGTATCAACGCCGTCAGCATAGAGCTTTACAGTGACCTCTTCATTGGGCACGGACTCAGCCACCCAATTCTTGTAGATGATCAGGTCAATGTAGCCGGTACGAGTATTGGTGATGTTGTTGCCGGAGATGGTGGCCGTATAGCCGTCCACGCCGACTTCCTTCACGGTGTACTTGATCTCCCGGACAGCGGTAATGTTATTGTTCTCATCGCGGGTGAACTCATAGCGGTCCAGATTGTCGAAGGAATACGCCCAATGGTCCTCCTCACTGACGATCTTCTCATCCACCTTGGTTCCGTCGGCGTACAGTTCCACCGTAATGGCGTCATGAGCCACGGTATCGCCGCCGTCATTCCAGGTCTTCACACCGGAGATGTTGGTCACCTCATAGGCAACCGTGTTGACCAGAGAGATCTGAGTATACCCTGCGGAAGTATTGATATTCTTGCTCACAGGAGTATAGCTGTTTCCGCTCTCCACTACATCATAAGTGTAAAGCTGACCGTTCTCATCGTACTTCTCAAGGTTACCAAAGGTAACGCTGTTGTCTCCGCAAATAGTCTTCGTGTAGTCCTCGCCGGTCATCTTCTCCCCGTTCTGGGTCAGAGTGACAGTGATGGCCATATCGTCTGTATTCATACCCTCGGGCAGAATCCATTTTTTCTCCACCACGACAATGGTCTTGCCGCTGGCAGTGTTGACAATGTTCAGGCCGTCCTCGCTGTAAGTGGTGGTATAGCCATCCACAGCAGCCTCTTCCACGGTATAGGCATAATCCTTGCCCGTGCTCAGATCGGTCTTCGGCAGGTCCTCAAAGGTATACTTCCAAGTGTTTCCTTCAGCCGTACAGCCATCAACACCAGGAGTAAGTTTTACCGTCTTATATTCTCTATTGTCCTGCTTCAGGGTGACGGTGATGGAGTCAGGAGTAGCCTCCCCAGCAGGCTTCTGCCAGGTCTTGGTGATGGTCACATCGGTATAGGTCTGCTTGGCAGGGTCCTCCAGCTTTCCGTCGGTGATGTTGGCTCCGCCTTCCGCAGTGGAATCGGTGGTCAGCTCGCCGTACTTCACAGTGACGGTAATGGGGTCCACCTTGTTGTAGTTCTCGGGGGCCGCAGTCTCCGTCAGGGTGTAGGTGTAGCCGGAGGGGATGTTGGCAAACGCGACCTTGCCGTTATTATCGGAGGTACAGCTGTCGCTCCAGGCGCTGACATCGCTGTCGTCGGCCAGAGTGAACTGAGCTCCAGGCAGCCCCTGCTTCGTGTCACTGCCGATCTTAGTAAAGCTCAAGTCAACCCGGTAGCCCTTGACTTGGGGTTTTGCAAATTCGCTGGTATACAGCTTCTGCTCTCCCGCATAATGCTGTACGCCGTTCTCGTCTACAAAGTCCTCCTCGTACAGATCATCCTCAAAGGAATAGGTCAGGGTCGCAACTTTGTTTGTATCATGCGGTTGCCCGTCTCTGGCGTTACGATTCAAAGTTACATAGTACTGGCAGGTGTAAACATACCAGTCCCCATCTTTGTGATCAAACGCAGCCAAGCTCTTCAGGTTCCAAGTAAGCTGTTTTCCTTGCTGCTGAGCACCAGCCTGCTTATCAGTCTCAAAGCCAGCAAAGGTCACATCATCACCAAGCGTATCGGAAACAATCCAAGCGTTGGTTTTGACAGTAATATTGGTCTCGATAATTTCAAAGGCCTTATTCAGCTGTTCCGCCAACTCGCTGCCAGACCCGGCAGTACAGTTAATATAGTGGCTTTCATAGCCTCCTTCATCGCGGGTAACACTGTTATACATGGTATACTTGGCTGCCGCACTGTTCTGGAGGTCAATACCCACACCATAGATCTCGATACCAGCTTCTTTTAGCAGAAGTGCCTCCGAAACCGTATTGTAGGCATGATTTTTCCCCGTGTCACTTCCATCGCCGTCAATATCTGTGTAATCAAAGCTCTTATAAATATAATCCTGCTGGTATGTTGAATACCTTGTTTTGACTGCGATAAACTGGGACTGATCCACGGGCTGATACTGGTTTCCCTCATAATAATACGTCGGCTCACCATCAGAGAGGAGCAGCACATATTTATACTCCGCTCTGGAGCCGTTCAGGATCTCCCGCGCTTCTTTCAGTCCAGCCTGGATGTTGGTGCCTGTGTTCGACAGTTCCGTGATATTATTAATAGCACCGCCTTCATAGGCATCTCCAGCAGCCGGCACCCAAACTTCTTTCCACTCATAGTGTCCAGGAATCCAGAAGATGCCTTCCCAATGGCCTTCAACCCAAACCCAATCGTACTTCCACTCGCCATTTTTGGCAGTTCCCCGCAGGGCCTCCAAATCATGGCTCAAACCGCTTTTCGTACTGGCGGTTTTTCCATAGGTCACCACAGCCACATTGCGGTTGCCATCAGGATTCTCGCCCAAGAAAGAGTTCACAAACTGTGTCGCTGCCTGTTTGGCAGAATCAAGTCTGCCTCCGCTGTTCATGCTGGAGGAGTTATCAATGACCAGAACCACATCAATGGTCGGAGCCACCTCTGTGGTCGTTTGCTTAATTTCATCTTTCGTCTTGACCTGCAGCGTCATTAAGAATTTACCTTCCTCATCGGTCAATTCCGCTGTCTTGGTCATCTGGACGTTACCCTTCCCGTTTTCCGGCATAAGGGTTTCGCCCGCTGTTACAATCTGAGCATTCTTATTTGCTCTCTGCTCCGCCGTAAGCCCATCATCAGCAAACGCGCTGATCTGGATCAAGCTGATCACCATGATCATGGCCATGAGCAGGGACAGGCCGCGGCGGCCCATCTCCTTCAGCCCTACCCTGCGGCGGGGCTTCTGCTGTACTCGTTTCGCCATTTGTTTCGTTCTCCTTTCAAAGTGCTCGAATGGAAATCGAAATCCATGGCAGCCGGGCTGGCATAGCGTTGCTTCGCGTTAGCCCCCTAGCTTTGCGTCCCGCCCTTTCGGACGGTTTGCCGTTTCAGTGATTTCTGTCCTGCGGGTCTGCTCCCGCTTGAAGTTTGGATGTCCTCATCCGATTTTGGCCTGCTTCTCTGACGGACCGATGGCGCTGTCCATCAGCAAAAGCAGCTCCAGCACGCTTCGGAAGCTCTCCTCCCTTCCTTTGTCCAGCCAGGTCACAGAGCCCTGCCAGCTGGCGTTCTGCCGGAAGATCACCCGCACGCGGAAGGTCGCAAGCTTTCCCTCCTGGGCCCCTGGCTCAGGTGTGACTGTCGTGACTGCCTCTGGCGCCGGAGCAAACGCCCGGGCCGACATAAACGGCTGAGGAAAGCGCATCCCGTCCAGCAGCTCCTCCATTTTTAAAAGGAACTCCATCAAGCTGTGAAATTCCTCCCCCTGAGGAACACTGGGGTTATACAGACGCCCCCGCGGCACGCGGTCCTGATAGCTGTCGATGCACACCACCGTGCTGCGGTACTCGTTTCCCCACAGTCTGCCCTGCATTCCCTGCATTCCGGGTTCACCTCCTTCCTCTGCAATATTACGTTAACAGTATAACATAGCCCAGTTACATCCACGGTTACATCTTCCTGCTTTCGGTTCAATCCATTTCAAAAACATACACAATTTCTTCCTTTTGTTTTTATGCACATCTCACAATTCCTTCACATTCCTTCCCGTTTCTCCAAAGGCCCTTTGAAACCCTCCCCTGTTTTTCTCTCCCCCTGCCGGAAAGAAAAACCCCCGCTCCCACTTGCAATCCAAAGCGCCTTGTGGTATAGTTATTTCGTAATTATGGTAGTATTGGTTAGAGTGGGGTTTCGGCTCCGCTCTTTTTGATTGACCAAATGGGCCGGAACACCCCGGTCCCCAAGATCAGCGCCCCCGGCGCATGGAGGTTTTTTCATGGCTAAAGTCACTGAGATCGCCGCCAAGCTGGCCCAGCCCTTTGTGGAGGCGGCAGGCTGCTCCCTGTGGGATGTGGAGTATGTCAAGGAGGCCGGCGAGTGGTTCCTGCGGTTCTATATTGATAAGGAAGGCGGCATTTCCATCAACGACTGCGAGGCCGTCTCCCGTCCCCTGTCCGATGCCCTGGATGAGGCCGACCCCATTGAGGGCAGCTACACCCTGGAGGTGTCTTCCGCCGGGGCGGACCGGGTGCTGAAGACCCCTGAGCATTTCGCCCAGTTCCAGGGCGCCGAGGTGGAGGTCAAGCTCTACCGGGCCCGGGACGGCCGGAAGGAGTACGTGGGCCTGCTGCAGGGCTACGACAACGGGAACGTCACCATCACCGTGGGAGACGCCCCTGTGGAGTTTGAGAAAAAAGAGATCGCGCTGGTACGCCTGTACCCCCGCTTCTAAGAAATAGGAGGAGACCGAAGTGGCTAAGAGAACAACGAAAAAGGTCAATAATAACGAGCTGGACGGCCAGGAGTTTTTCGCCGCCATTGCTCAGATTGAGCAGGAAAAGGGCATTAAGCCCGGCTATATGATGGAGAAGATCACCCAGGCTCTGGTGTCCGCTTACCGCCGGGACCACGAGGGCGTGGGCGACAACCTGATCGTGGACGCCAACCCCGAGACCAACACCGTGCGCATGTTCCTGAAGAAGGACGTGGTGGAGGTGGTGGATAACCCCAACACTGAGATCAGCCTGGCCGAGGCCAAGGCCGCTCTGCCCCGCGCCGAGCTGGGCGATGTGGTGCGCATCGAGGTCAAGCCCAAGAGCTTTGGCCGCATCGCCGCCCAGACCGCCCGCCAGGTCATCATCCAGGGCATCCGGGAGGCCGAGCAGGGCATGGTGTACGACGAGTTCTCCTCCAAGGAGCACGAGCTGCTCACCGGCGTGGTCACCCGCATCGACCCCCGCAACGGCGCCGTCACCCTGCGCATCAGCTCCGGCTCTGAGTTCACCGACGCCTACCTGGGCCCCAACGAGCAGGTGAAGGGCGAGTCCTACACCGAGGGCCAGCGCCTGAAGGTGTACATGGTGGAGGTCCGCAAGGCCACCAAGGGTCCCCAGGTCCTCATCTCCCGCACCCACCCCGGCCTGGTGAAGCGTCTCTTCGAGCTGGAGGTCCCCGAGATCTATGACGGCACCGTGGAGATCCGCTCCATCGCCCGTGAGGCCGGCTCCCGCACCAAGCTGGCCGTCTGGTCCGCCGACCCCAACGTGGACGCCATCGGCGCCTGTGTGGGTCCCCGCGGCCAGCGCGTCAACACCATCGTAGAGGAGCTGAAGGGCGAGAAGATGGACATCATCAAGTACTCCGAGGACCCCGCCGAGTACATCGCCGCCGCCCTGTCCCCCGCCGACGTCATCAGCGTGGAGCCCCTGCCCGACGGCAAGAGCTGCCGCGTGGTGGTGCCTGACGACCAGCTGTCCCTGGCCATCGGCAAGGAGGGCCAGAACGCCCGTCTGGCCGCCAAGCTCACCGGCTTTAAGATCGACATCAAGCCCGCCTCCGCCCCCCTGGAGCCCATCGAGGACTCCGGTGAGGAGCTCTTCGCCCAGGAGGAGCCCGCCGCCGAGCAGGCCCCCGTGGAGGAGAGCGCTCCCGCTGAGACTGAGGCCGAGTAATTCCCCACTCCGAAACCGGAGAAAATAAATCCTGGAAAGGGTGAACCCTGTGCCCAAGAAAATACCCATGCGCCAATGCGTTGGCTGCCGGGAGATGAAACCGAAAAAGGAACTGATCCGGGTGGTGCGCTCCCCCGAGGGTGCCGTCTCCCTGGACTTCCGCGGCAAGCTGCCCGGCCGTGGCGCCTATCTGTGCCCTGATCCCAACTGTCTGGCTCGGGCCAAAAAGTCCCGGGCGCTGGAGCGGGCCTTTTCCGCTGCCCTTCCCCAGGAGGTCTATGCGGCCCTGGAGGAACAGATGAAGGAGGTGCCGCAAGATGCCCAATGATCCCATTCTCCATCTCCTGGGTCTGGCCCGAAAGGCCGGGCGGCTGGAGATGGGCGAGGAACCTGTGGGTGCGGTCTGCCGCGCCCGCCAGGCCAGATTGATCCTGCTGGCCAGCGATGCCGCCCCCAACACCGTACGCCGCTGCGCCCACTTCGGCGAGGCGGGCAACGTGCTGTGGCTGGAGCTGCCCTACACCAAGGCGGAGCTTGGCTTCCAGCTGGGCCGGGGCTCCTGCGCCATGCTGGCCCTCACCGACGCGGGCTTTGCCGCCACCCTGGTGGAAAAGCTTGCCCTCCGCGACCCTCAGCGTTACGGTCCCGCCGCCCAGCAGCTGCGGGTGAAGGCCGACCGGATGCTGCAGCGTCAGCGGGAAAAGCGCCAGCATGAGAAGAACCTGCGGGAGGGCAAGCGCAAGCCCTGGGCTCCCCCGCCTCAGAAGCAGGAGGGCTCCGGCAAACTGGAGCGCAAGGCGAACAAGAAGGCCCCCGCGGCCCGCGGCGCCCACTCCGCTTCCAGCAAGAAACGTTTCCCCGCGCCGGACCGGAAGGCATCCCGCCCCGGCGTTCCCCATAAACCCGGCCCCGGCGGCCGGAAGCTGACCGGCAAGTTCCGGCACAATCCCTAAGAAACGAGGTGGCTCCCGAATATGATGATCAAATATCCCATTCACAAGGTTGCCAAGGATTTTAAGAAAGGGTCCAAGGAGCTTCAGTCCAAGGAGATCATGGACGTCCTGACCCAATATGGACATCCCCCCAAGAACCACATGCAGCCTCTCAGCGACCAGGAGCTGTCCATTGTGTTTGAGTATCTCACCCAGCACAACCAGGTGGACTCCATCCAGTCGATCTACGAGGATGTGTACCACGAGCCCGCCGCTGCCAAGCAGGCTCCTGCCCAGGCCCCCAAGCAGGGCCAGCAGAGCCCCAAGGCTCAGCCCGCTGCCCAGCAGCGTCCTCAGCAGCAGCAGACCCACAGCAAGCCCCAGGCGCAGCAGCAGCCTGCCGTTCAGCAGAGCGCTCCCCAGCAGCCCGCCTCCCGCATCCCCGCCAAGAAGGTGGTGGACACCCGCGGCGGCGGCGCGGTGAACCTGGATAAGTACGACGAGCGTCTGGAGTCCTTCACCGACCAGCGTCAGCAGGACCGGGGCGGCAAGGAGAAGTTCCAGAACCGCAACGCCCAGCGTCAGCGCGGCCGTCAGCAGGGCCCCGGCAACAAGCGCCGCCAGGAGGAGCAGGACCGTCTGCGCCGCCTGCAGCTGGAGATCGCCAAGAAGGCCCCCGTCAAGGTGATGATCCCTGACGAGATCGGCGTGGGCGAGCTGGCCAGCCGCATGAAGAAGACCGGCGCCGAGGTGGTCAAGACCCTGATGAAGATGGGCGTCATGGCCTCCCTCAGCGAGATCATTGACTACGACACCGCCGCTCTGGTGGCCATGGAACTGGGCTGCAAGGTGGAGAAGGAAGTCGTGGTTACCATTGAGGAGAAGCTCATCGACACCACCGAGGACAAGGAAGAGGATCTGGTCCCCCGCGCCCCCGTTGTGGTGGTCATGGGCCACGTCGACCACGGCAAGACCTCTCTGCTGGACTATATCCGCCACGCCAACGTGGTCTCCGGCGAGGCCGGCGGCATCACCCAGCACATCGGCGCCTACCAGGTGGATGTGAAGGGCAGCCCCGTCACCTTCCTGGACACCCCCGGCCACGAGGCCTTTACCGCCATGCGTGCCCGCGGCGCTATGATCACCGACGTGGCCATCCTGGTGGTGGCCGCCGACGACGGCATCATGCCCCAGACCGTGGAGTCCATCAACCACGCCAAGGCCGCTGAGATCCCCATCATCGTGGCTGTGAACAAGATGGATAAGCCCACCGCCAACCCCGACCGCATCATGCAGCAGCTCACCGAGTACGGCCTGGTGGCCGAGGAGTGGGGCGGCGACACCATCATCTGCCCCATCTCCGCCAAGACCGGCATGGGCATCGACAACCTGCTGGACATGGTGGTCCTCACCGCCGAGATGCGGGAGCTGAAGGCCAACCCCAACCGCTCCGCTCACGGCGCCGTCATTGAGGCCCGTCTGGACCGCGGCCGCGGTCCTGTGGCCACTCTGCTGGTGCAGAACGGCACCCTGAATCAGGGCGACATCATCATCGCCGGCACCGCCGTGGGCCGTGTCCGCGCCATGACCAACGACAAGGGCCAGAAGGTCACTCAGGCCGGCCCCTCCGTCCCCGTGGAGATCATCGGCATGAGCGAAGTGCCCGGCGCCGGTGACGACTTCCACGCCGTGGCCGACGAGCGTATGGCCCGCGAGCTGGTGGAGCAGCGCAAGCACGAGCAGAAGAACGCCATGAACAACAACGTGGGCAAGGTCACCCTGGAGGATCTGTTCAGCCAGATCCAGGCCGGCGAGATGAAGAACCTGAACGTCATCGTCAAGGCCGACGTCCAGGGCTCCGCCGAGGCCGTGAAGGCTTCTCTGGAGAAGCTGTCCAACGAGGAGGTCCGGGTGCGGGTCATCCACTGTGCTGTTGGCGCCATCAGCGAGAGCGACGTCATGCTGGCCGGCACCTCCGGCGCCATCATCGTGGGCTTCAACGTCCGCCCCGATGCCAACGCCAAGGACACCGCCGCCCGCATGAAGGTTGACATGCGCATGTACCGGGTCATCTACGACGCCATCAACGAGGTGGAGGCCGCCATGAAGGGCATGCTCTCCCCCAAGTTCAAGGAAGTGGACCTGGGCCGCGCCGAGGTGCGCAACGTCTTCCGCATCACCGGCGTTGGCATGGTCGCCGGCTGCTACGTGCTGGACGGCAAGATGCAGCGCAACGCTCAGATGCGTCTGCTCCGGGACAACATCGTCATCTACGACGGTGCCATCGCCTCCCTGCAGCGCTTCAAGGACAGCGTGAAGGAAGTTGCCGCCGGTTACGAGTGCGGTATCACCTTCGAGAAGTTCCAGGACATCAAAGAGGGCGACATCATCGAAGCCTTCATCATGGAACAGATTCAGGTGTAATCGCCCTGTAGTTGCTTGATCAGGCTTCCCCGGTCGCCCTCTGGGGCCCCATCCCCGATGGGGCGGCGCTTTGCGCCGTAAATTCGCAGCCGGAGGCGCAGAATTTGCGCAGGCGGAATTTATTTCCGCCAAGCTGTTTCTGTCCTCGGGGTCCCCATCGACCGCCAGGTTGATGGGGCGGGCGACATTATTGAGGCCTTCATCATGGAGCAGATCCAGGTGTAATTCATACAGAACCCAACAAACAGGGCGGGCGTTTTCGCCCGCCCTGCTGTTTTACAAGGAGGAATTTTTATGGCTTCCAATCGTATTGGCCGCATCAACGAGGAGATCCAGCGGGAGCTGTCTTCCCTCATCTCCACCGTGAAGGACCCCCGGGTCACCGGCATGATCTCGGTGACTGCGGTGGAGACCACCCCCGACCTGAAGTACGCCAAGGTCTATATCAGCGTGCTGGACAAGAGCGACCGGGACCAGGTGCTCAAGGGCCTGAAGTCCGCCGGAGGCTATCTCCGCCGGGAGCTGGGCCGCACCCTGAACCTGCGCAACACCCCCCAGCTCTCCTTTGTGGGGGACGACTCCATCGACCAGGGCGCCCACATTCTCAGCATGCTCCGGGACCCCAACGTGGTCAAGCCCGTCAACCCCGACAACCACTACGGCGAGGACGAGGAGGAAGAGGAATGAACCTTTCCTACCAAGCCGCCGCGCAGTGGCTGCTGGACCACGACGGCTACCTCATTTTGACCCACGTGCGCCCCGACGGCGACACTGTGGGCTGCGCCGCCGCCCTGTGCACCGCGCTGCGGGAGCAGGGCAAGACGGCCTGGGTCCTGCCCAACCCCGAAACCACCGCCATCTTCACCCCCTATCTGGATGGCCTGCTGGCCCCCGAGGGCTACCAGCCCCAGACCGTGGTCAGCGTGGACATGGCCGCTCGGGGGCTGTTCCCGGAGAATGCCCAGTGCTACCTGGAGAAGGTGGACCTGGCCTTTGACCACCACCCCTCCCAGGAGTTTTTTGCCCAGAACACCTGTCTGGACGCCCAGCGGGCGGCCTGCGGCGAGCTGATGTTCGACGTGATCCGCCAGTGGGGCCATGTCTCTCAGGCGGTGGCCCTGCCCCTCTATGTGGCGGTGTCCACCGACACGGGCTGCTTTGTCTACTCCAACACCTCCCCCGCCACCCACGCCGTGGCCGCCGCCCTGCTGGCCACCGGCATCGACTTCTACCCCATCAACCGCCGCCACTTCCGCACCCGCTCCTTCAAGCGCCTGCAGCTGGAGAGCCTGCTCACCGCGGGCATGGAACTGCTGGATGATGGGCAGCTGGCCATCGTCACCCTGACTCTGGACATGATCGCCCAGGTGGGAGCCAAGGAGGAGGACCTGGACGACATCTCCGCCTTTGTGGGCGGCGTGGAGGGGGTCCACACCGGCGTCACCATCCGGGAGCTGCGTCCCGGAGTGTGCAAGATCTCCCTGCGCACCGAGCCCGGCGAGCTCAACGCCAGCGCCGTCTGCGGCAAGCTGGGCGGCGGCGGCCACGCCGCCGCTGCCGGCGCCACGGTGGAGGGCGATCCCGCCTACACCCGCCAGGTGCTGGTGCAGGCCATCCGTCAGGTCCAGGCCGGACAGTAACAGGAGGGACCCATGGCAAACGGCATCATCATCATCGACAAGCCCGCCGACTGGACCAGCATGGACGTGTGCGCCCGCCTGCGCCGCTGCCTCAGTGAGCGGCGTATCGGCCACGCGGGCACCCTGGACCCCATGGCCACGGGGGTCCTCCCCGTGTTCGTGGGCCGGGCCACCCGGGCGGTGGAATTTGCCAGCGAGGGAGAAAAGGAATATCTGGCCGGCCTGCGCCTGGGCCAGGTCACCGACACCCAGGACACCTCGGGCCGGGTGCTGGAGGAGCACCCCGTTTCGGTGACCCGGGAGGAGCTGGAGGCCGCCCTGACTCCCTTCCGGGGCCCCATCCAGCAGGTCCCTCCCATGTATTCCGCCATTAAAATCAACGGAAAAAAGCTCTATGAACTGGCCCGCAAGGGCAAGGAGGTAGAGCGCAAGCCCCGCCCTGTCACCATCCATTCCCTGACGGTGGAGCAGCAGCTCAGCGAGACCGACTACCTCATCCGGGTGCGCTGCTCCAAGGGGACCTATGTGCGCACCCTGTGCCACGACATCGGCGCGGCCCTGGGCTGCGGGGGCACCATGTTCTCCCTGCGGCGGACCATGGCGGCGGGCTTCTCCCTGGAGCAGGCCATCCCCCTGGAGGAGGTGCTCCAGCACTCCGATCCCGCCTCCCTGCTGCTGGGGGTGGACTCCTACTTTTCCGGCCGTCCCTCCCTGGTCCTCACCCCCCAGCGGGAGAAAAAGGTACGCAACGGCATGACCATCCCCTTCCCCGACGCCCCCGACGGAGAATACCGGGTCTACAGCGAAAGCCGGGAGTTTTTGGCCCTGAGCCGGGTGTCCGGCGGAAAATTGACCACCATCAAGAGCTTTTTTGAGGTATAAGGAGAGAACCGCTTTGAGTGAACAAAAACGCGTCATTGCCCTGGGCTTTTTCGACGGGGTACACAAGGGACACGGCGCCCTGCTGAGCACCGTGAAGCGCCGGGCCGCGGAGCTGAACGCCACCGCCTGTGCCTTCACCTTTGACCGCAGCCCTACCGCCGCCATCACCGGCCACGAGGTCCCTCTGCTCAGCTCTGTGGAGGACCGCATCGGCCTGATGCAGAATTATTACGGCATCCAGGATGTGATCGTCTCCAGCTTTGACGGGATGATGCGCATGGACTGGAAGGACTTTATTACCCAGTACCTGGTGAAGGAGCTGGGCGTGGTCCATGTGGTGGCCGGACACGACTTCCACTTCGGCTACATGGGCAAGGGCAACCCCCAGCGCCTGCTGGCCGTGTGCCGGGAGCTGGGCGTGGGCTGCGACATCATCGGCAAGATCGAACAGGAGGGCATCACCATCTCCTCCACCTATATCCGTACCCTCATCGCCCAGGGGGAGATGGACCGGGCCGTTTCCTTCCTGGGACACCCCCATGTCCTCACCAACCGGGTCACCCACGGCAAGAAGATCGGCTCTTCCTCTCTGGGCTTCCCCACGGTGAACCTGCGCATCCCGCCCCACGTCATCGTCCCCGCCTTCGGCGTGTACGCCACCCGGGTGGTGGTGGACGGCAAGAGCCACATGGCCGCCACCAATGTGGGGGTCCGTCCCACGGTGGAGGACAACGACGGCCGGGTCACGGTGGAGGGATTTATTCTGGACTTTGACGGCGACCTCTACGGCAAGGAGCTGCGCATGGAGTTTTACCACCGCCTGCGTGGCGAGCAGAAGTTCCCCTCCCTCCAGGCTCTCTCCGACGAGATCCGCCGCAACGCCCAGCAGACCCGGGACTACTTCGCCGCCCTGGAGGAGTAACCCCCGGCAAGTCATCCATTCCCCAAGGAAAGGACCGAAGTTCTATGCGTTCTCATCTGGAACATAAACGTTATGACCGGATGTATCTGTTTTTCTGGTTCTACACCGCGGCGCTGGTCCTGGCCAGCCTGGTGCTGGAGCCCCCTCAGGACCTGCTGGAGGGCCTGAAAACCATCGTATGTACCGAGGACGCCCTCATCACCGACTATGTCCTCATCGCGGGCCCAGGGCCGGCTCTGATGAACTCTGCCCTGGTCACCGCCATCACCCTGCTCATTCTGCGCCGCAGCGGGGAACCCTTCAACGGCTTCTCCCTGGTCATCGTGGGCCTGATGTCGGGCTTCTCCCTGTTCGGCAAGAATTTTGTCAATATCTGGCCCATTCTTCTGGGCACCTGGCTGTACGCCAAAAGCCGCAAGGAGCATTTTGGCAAGTACGCCCCCGTGGGCCTGCTGGCCACTGCCCTGGCCCCTGCGGTCAGCTACATCGCCGTGGACAACGGCTGGGGCAATCTGCCCACCGCCATCCTCACCGGCGCGGTCATCGGCTTTATCATGCCCCCCCTGTCGGCCTACACCTACAAGATCCAAAACGGCATGAACCTCTATAACGTGGGCTTTGCCTGCGGACTGG
This sequence comes from uncultured Eubacteriales bacterium, assembly GCA_900553135.1. Lineage (GTDB taxonomy): Bacteria > Bacillota > Clostridia > Oscillospirales > Oscillospiraceae > Lawsonibacter. Next base: position 26,892 of record USCO01000011.1, read on the forward strand.
TGGCCTTTATTCTGGTCCCCCTCATCAGCTCCATGGGTGCCAATCCCACCACCCAGTACCACTGGGCCAGCGGCTACAACCTGCCCTTCGGCCTGGCCCTGGGGATTTTGTGCCTGTTTCTCATCTTCGCCGGATTCTTCCTGTGCAAGCAGCCCGTCTGGGCGGTGTGGGCGGGCTACCGACGGCTGCTGAAGACCAGCGGCCGGGCCCCCAGCGACTATCTGCGCATGTTCGGCGCGGCCCCCGTGCTGGTGAATACCGGCATCAACGGTCTCATCGGCATGGCCTTCGTCCTCAGCGGCGGCGGCGACCTGAACGGCCCCACCGTGGGCGGCATCCTCACCATCATGGGCTTCTCCGCCTTCGGCAAACACGCCTTCAACATCGTGCCGGTCATGGCGGGCGTGTTCCTGGGCAGCGTGGTGATGCACTGGTCTCTGGATAATTCGGCGGTGCAGCTGGCCTGTCTGTTCTGCACCACCCTGGCCCCCATCTCAGGCTACTTCGGCTGGCCCTTCGGCGTGCTGGCCGGGTTTATCCACTCCTCGGTGGTGCTGTACACCGGCGGCCCGGTGGCCGGAATGAACCTGTACAACAACGGTTTCTCCGGCGGCCTGGTGGCCACGGTGCTCTATCCCGTCATCATTGCGGTGTTCCGCCACCGCAAGCCCACCCTGGAGGACCGGGACTACTTCGATCCCCAGGAGCATGACGAGCCCGTCACCCCTCCGGCTCCCCATCAGCTCACCGAAGAAAAAGACGTATAAAAAATCCGCACGGATTCTTCCGTGCGGTTTTTTTATGTCTCCAGCTTCTCCATCAGCCGGACATTGTCCCGCAGGCGGGCATTGCCCGGCTCAAGCTCCAGGGCTTTTCTGGCCGCCGCCAGGGCCTGCTCCAGCTCCCCGGTGTGATACAGGGCCAGGGCCCGTAAATCCCAGGGCAGGCTGCCCCAGGCCTGGGCCTGACAGATATAGGTCTCGGGTCGCTTTTCGATAGCCAGGGCCCGGCCGGTGAACCAGCGCACCCCCTCCCAGTCCTCCCGCCGGTAGCACAGCATGGCCAGATCCACCCAGGGTTCCCGCAGGTGGGGGGCCTCGGCAATGGCGCGGAGATACCAGCTCTCCGCCTCCCCCGTCTCCCCCAGCTGCTCATAGGCACACCCCAGATACCGCATGGAGGCCGCCCGCTCATCCCGCCAAGTAGCGCTGGGCAGGGCCAGGTGGGCCTTCAGGGTGCAGATACACTCCTCCCACCGGCCGCGAAACAGGTATTCCCGCCCCAGGTAGTGGAGATTTCGGTCATCCTGTGGGGCTTCCCGTACGGAAAGCTCCAACAGCTCCAAATACTGCGCCCGGGATTTGCTGGGGTCGGGGTGGTGATCCAGCTGGACCCCCTCCACCCGGACAAAGGGCCCCGGCTCCCCCTCTCCCACCCACTCCAACACCTCGTGGACCGGGTGGACCCAGCGGTAGCCCCGGCGGGCGTGGATCTTTTCGTACCAGAATACCACGCCTTCCGAGCCGTCGGGGTTGAAGCTCCAGGTGTAGCGGTAGCGGGCCTGCCCCGTTCCCGGGCGCCAGGCCGCCTCCAGCGCCCTTCGCCAGCCGGGGTGGAACACCTCGTCCAGATCGGTACACACGCAGATGTCCACATCCTGGGGCACCAATTCCAGAGAGCGGTTGCGGGCCGTGTCAAAGCGCCAGGGGGTGATCTCCTCCCGGGTCACCTGAGCGCCCCGCTCCCGCAGCAGTTTCACCGTGTCATCGGTAGAGCCCGTGTCCAGCACCACGATCTGGTCGGCCTCCCCCATGGAATCCATCCACCGCCGGACAAACTGCGCTTCATTTTTGCAGATCGCGTAGACGCATACCTTCATCCGTTCCCCTCCTCACCGGCCGCACCCGGCCCTGTGGTTGGGCCGGGTGCGAAAAAATCAATTGCTGTCGGGGATATCACCCAGGCGGTAGATGGACAGGCCGATGGTACCGTACTGGTAATTTCCCCCGTCGCCCTCCACTTCCAGCTGGGCAGGTGCGGAGGGGACGGCCACCGGCGTACTGAAGGCCAGGGCAGCCGTCTGGGCCGAGGTGTGGAAAATATACTGGGAGGTGGCCCCCGGCACCACCGTACCGTTCTGGGTCAGAGACACCCCCACGCTCTGTGGGAATGTGGACCCATCGGAGGGGGAGAAACTGCCCTGGAAGGCCACGGCATACACACCGGGGGTGTTGATGGTAAAGGTGGTGCTCCCCGGAGTGTGGCTGATATCGCTGCCATAGGAAAGGCCGGTTTTGTCAAAAATCAGGGGGCTCCCATTCGTCCCGTTCTGCACGGGGGTTGAGTAGGCAGACAGCAGAGACACCGGAGGTGCCTGGCCGGTATCGCCCTTGGGAATGGTAAAATCAAATACGGCGTTTTGCTCTGTGCCCGAGTTGACCACCTGGGCGTCGGTGCCCGGATTTCCGGTGGTCACGGTGCCCACAGACAGGGTCGCGGGGGTTCCCGCCGCGCCGGCATCCCCGGAGGGGCCTGTAGGACCGGTGGGTCCAGTAGGCCCAGTGGGACCGGTAGCACCGGTGGGTCCGGTAGGACCAGTCACACCCGTGGCCCCGGTAGGACCGGTTGGGCCAGTCGCACCCGTAGCGCCGGTAGGACCGGTTGGGCCAGTCGCACCAGCGGCACCCGTGGCGCCGGTAGGGCCGGTGGAACCCGTGGCACCAGTCGCGCCCGTGGCGCCGGTAGGGCCGGTGGGACCCGTGGCACCAGTCGCGCCCGTGGCGCCGGTAGGGCCGGTGGGACCTGTTGCGCCAGCAGCGCCCGTGGCGCCGGTAGGGCCAGTGGGACCGGTTGCGCCAGCAGCACCCGTGGCGCCGGTAGGACCAGTGGGACCCGTGGCACCAGTGGCACCAGTGGCACCAGCGGCACCCGTTGCCCCGGTAGGGCCGGTGGGACCCGTAGCACCAGTCGCACCCGTAGCGCCGGTAGGACCGGTGGGACCCGTGGTGCCAGCCGCGCCCGTGGCTCCGGTAGGCCCGGTGGGACCTGTTGTGCCATCAGGACCGGGATAACCCTGAGGTCCGGTGGGCCCGGTCGCCCCATCCGGGCCCGGGATGCCCTGGGGTCCGGTGGGGCCGGTGGCACCCATGGGCCCCGTGGGACCAGTGGGTCCACAGCAGGGAGGCGGAGGCGGCGGACAAGGTGGCGGGCAGCACTCCGGCTTGGGACAGCCGGTCAGGTAGGCGACCACCTCTCTGGGCCTCTCACACCCCCAGGGGGTAGAATGATAACGATTCATGATACGCTCCTCTTTCCGGATCGATCTGTGGCTATGCCACAGTCCATTCTATGCCCCTCTGCCCCGCCGGTTCCTCCTCTTGCCCCGGGGAGCGGAATATGATACAGTTCTCTTACGAGACAAGATCCATCTCAAGGAGGTTTTTTGTATGCATTCCTTTGAATTCTCTCTGCCCACCCAGATCCTCTTCGGCCCCGGCACCGAGGCCAAGGCCGGGGAAAAGGCCAAGGAGCTGGGAGCCAGCCGGGTCATGGTGGTCTACGGCGGACAAAGCGCGGTGAAAAGCGGCCTCATCCAGCGCATTCTGGACAATCTGGATGCCTGCGGCCTGGCCCACTGCACCTTCGGGGGCATCCACCCCAACCCCCGCCTCTTCCAGGTGCGGGAGGGCATCGCCCAGGCTCTGAACTTCGGGGCCGACCTCATTCTGGCCGTGGGCGGCGGCAGCGTCATCGACGCCTCCAAAACCATCGCCCTGGGCGCCGCCGACCCGAACGGAGACGTGTGGGACTTCTGGCTGCGCAAGCGGCCGGTGCGGCGTATCCTCCCTGTGGGCGCGGTGCTCACCATCTCCGCCGCGGGCAGCGAGACCAGCGTCTCCGCCGTCCTCACCCGGGACGACACCCTGGAGAAGCGGGGCCTGAGCAGCGAGCTGTTCCGCCCCAAATTCGCCATCATGGACCCTGAACTCACCTATACCCTGCCCCCATACCAGATCGCCTGCGGCGTGGTGGACATTATGATGCACACCCTGGACCGCTACTTCACCTCCCTCACCGGCAACCTGCTCACCGATGAGATCGCCGAAGGCCTGCTGCGCACCGTAATCCGCTGCGGCCGTCAGGCCCTGAACAATCCCCAGGATTCCCAGGCCATGAGCGAGCTGATGTGGGCGGGCAGCATCTCCCACAACGGTCTCACCGGCCTGGGCGCTCCCATGGACTTTGCCACCCACCAGCTGGGCCACGAGCTCAGCGCCAAATTTGACTGCGCCCACGGAGTTTCACATAGTTAAAGATACCACATCAATCCCACGCTGACTTTTGCTCAACCGATACAGCCGGAGGGCTGGATAACAAGAAAAGGCGGTATG
>USCO01000012.1 GCA_900553135.1 uncultured Eubacteriales bacterium
AGCCCGAACCCCACACAGAAAAGCCATCCGCAAGCAACAACTGCTTGCGGATGGCTTCTTTCCATTTTTACCGTATTTCCTGTGCGGCCAAAGCGGTCTGAACTAGAAATCAGCCGCATCTGTCAGCGTGTGTTTCCCCAGTAGATCAGTGCCAGCATGCCGGGACCGGTATGGGCTCCAATGATCGGCCCAATGTCCGCTGTGTGGACCTTTGCCTCCGGAAACCGCGCCTGGACCGCATTCTGCAAGGCCCTTGCGCCATCCGGACAAGCTCCGTGGCCCACGACAACGGTTTTTCCCATTTCAGGGGACCAGCCCTGTTCCATTTTGGCCAGTTGGGCCTTGATAGCCTGCTTCCGCCCCCTGGGTTTCTCCACCACGGCCAGCTCTCCGTCCTGGTTTACATGGAGAAGGTGCTTGATCTGCAGAGCCGTTCCAAGGACCGCGGTCCCGGCGGACACCCGTCCGCCCCGCCGCAAGTGGTCGAACACATCCACGGTAAACCAGTGGCAGACCTCCAGGCGATGCTGGGTTACCCATCTGGCCAGCTCCTCCAAGGTATATCCCTCGGCCTGTCTCCGGGCTGCCTCACAGACCAGAAAGCCTTCTCCCACCGAGGCACACAGGGTATCCAGACATATAATGTTCCGATCCGGGTATTCCTCTCGCAGCTCCTCCGCGCACACTTGTGCGGACTGAAAGGTCCCGGACATGCCGGAGGAGAACGACAGATACAACACGTCGTTTCCCGCTCTCAGTGCCGGTTCAAAGGACTGGAAGTATTGGATGGGGGTGATCTGCGAGGTAGATGCGTAATTTCCCGCCTTTTGAAGGGCGTAAAACTCTTCCACGGAAATAGAACCCTTGGGTCCGTATGTATATCCCTTTCCGCCGATCTCAACTTGCATGGGAATGATGCCGACAGGGGGCAGCGATTCCAGCCATGGAGGACTGCAATCCGCCGTCGCGTCGGTGAAGATCTGATAGGGGGCCATTTTTCGTTACTCCTTTTTTCCGCAGGCCGTGCAGCCGCCGCATCCGGTCCACAGCTCCTGGGCAGTGGCCTTCCAGCTCTCCGCGTAGGGCGTGGTCTTATCACAGAGATGGTCCACACTCTCCGGGCTCTGATAGTCGGTGCTCACAGCGCCGGTCTTTTTCACCATGGCCCGCAGCGCCTCGGGATTTTCCAGCACGGGACAGGGACGCAGCATGTTTTCATTGAAGGGCTGATTGTCGTGGTAGGCCATGAAGATGGGGCTTTTGAGGGCGTCCAGCAGACTGGTGTCGTGGATGTTGCAGTTGGAGTAGTGGATGAATACGCAGGGCTCCACGTCGCCCTTGGCGTTGATGTGCAGATAATTCCGGCCGCCGGCGATGCAGCCGCCCACATATTCCGCGTCGTTCTGGAAGTCCATGGAGAAGATGGCCTTGCTCTGGCGGAACTCCCGAATCCGGTGGTACACCTCTTTGCGCTGCTCCGGAGTGGGCAGCAGCTGGGTGGCCGCGTCATTTCCCACGGGCATGTAGTGGAAGAACCAGACAAACAGAGCGCCGCTGTCAATGATATAGTCAAAGAACTCCTCGCTGGTAATATCCGCGTAGTTCCGGCTGGTGTAGCAGGTAGAGATACCAAAGGGGAGACGATGCTCTTTCAGCAGATTCATCGCCTTCTTGACCTTCTGATACACGCCCTTGCCACGGCGGGAGTCGTTGGCCTCCTCAAAGCCCTCCAGGGAAATGGCGGGGACGAAGTTCTTCACCCGCAGCATCTCCTGACAGAAGTCCTCGTCGATGAGGGTGCCGTTGGTAAAAGCCAAAAATTCGCAGTCCGGGTGCATCTCACACAGCTTGATGAGGTCCGCCTTGCGCACCATGGGCTCGCCGCCGGTGTAGATATACATATAAGTGCCCAGTTCCTTGCCCTGGCGAATGATGGAGTCGATGGTCTCCAGGCTGAGATTGAGCTGGTTTCCATACTCCGCCGCCCAGCAGCCGGTGCAGTGCATGTTGCAGGCGGAGGTGGGGTCCAGCAGGATGGCCCATGGAACATTACAATTCTCCCGGGCTTTGACCTCCTCCTGCGTGGCGCTGCCCTTCAGGCTGGCGTTAAACAGGAAGTTCTGGAAAAAGGCGCGGCGTACGCCGGGGTCCAGCTCATAGACCCGCAGGATCAGCTGATACCAGTTATTTTTCTCTTCAATGACCTTTCGGATGGCATCCCGCTGGCTCTGATACCACCCCTCTGGAGTAAACCGGTCCACCAGGGCCATGAGCTTGGGGATGTTCTCCTCCGGGTTTCCTTCAATGTACTTCAACGCCTGATTGATGGCAAAGTTCTGCATATTGTCCTTCACGTTCATATGGCTCATCCTTTCAATGCCTGATTCCGGCTGGTTAAGGCACATTATAGGGAATCACCGCGAAAAGTCACGGGACACAATACGCGGCCAGTCAAAAATTACGACACCCCATAGGGGCCGTTACCTTTTGGGACAAAGTGTATCAATTGTCCCTTGTTCCCACACTCGTGCGGCACTAAGCTTTTCCTATATTTTAATCATGTACCGCTATCCGGGAAGGAGACCCATCTATGGAAAACAGCATGTCCCGCCTTTTAATTGAGACCACCGTCCGTCATACCTTGAAGGGGCTGAAAGAAGACCCAAAACGGAGCGTCCGAAATCTAGTGGATATGGCCCTGCACTTTTCAGAAGGGCGATTTCAGAGCCACTTTTTTCAGACGGCCCACACCATGTTGGAGCACGAGGAGAGCGCATACTACGCCCTCATTGAGGATGCCGTCAGCCACATTGAGACAGAACACCTGGTCACATTCGGTATGAACCTGGGTTACAACAGCTGCACCTGGGGCGCTCAGCGCATCCGCACGAACGAACAGCGCCTGGGCTCCAATATTCCCTGGACGGTCCTCTTTCAAATGGAGGATGCCCAGTTATCCACCCACCTCCCCCAGTATGATCGCGCCATTCAAGAGGGGGAGGAACTAGGGATCTATAGCTGGGGTCTGTTGTCTCAAAGCAATCCAATGCAGCTATTCCCGCTGATGGAGGGGCATCCCGACAGCGCCTTCTTCCTCTTCTGCCGGCCGGAAGAAATCACCCCTTCGGTCGTGGATGAGATGGTCTCCCTTAAACATCTGATGCCGGTGGTTCAGTGGGACGATGGAACGGATGCGGCCTGCGCCTTGCTGCGGGACGCCCAGCTGCCCTATTCGGTGTATTACCCCTATACCCAGCAGGATCTGCCGTTCATTCTGAATGGGGAGCTGTTCTGTGAGACCCAGCAGCTGCATCCCCTCTTCACCATTTTGGCGGCCCGCCCCGGCTGTCCCTCCCATATTCAAACTCTGGTCCATCAGGCCGCGGTGCAGGCGCGCAATGGGCAGACCTATGAAACTGTGCCCTGGGAGCTCTATTCTGACATCCGGACGTTGGATGAAGTCATCTCCGATGACGCCTGCTGCGTCTTTTTTGATGGGCAGGGACAACTGTTTGCGCCAGATCACCCAGGCGCTGTCTCTCCCGGCAATCTGTTTGAGGAGGGGCTGCCCGCCCTCATTCAGCGGGCCCATCCCAAACACCTGCCGGTCTCTTCCTGCTAAATGGCAAAAAAGAGCGTACCGCACATTCCGCGCGGTACGCTCTCCATTTTTTCTCCTCAATCGTGGTCTGATTCGCTGCATAGGTCGTCCTCTTCCGTCTGAGACAGCTCCCGACAGATAGACCGTGCGCTTTCCTCGGTCAGCCGCTTGATCTTCTCCACAAACTGCTCCGGCGGCATACATTCCTTGGTCTGCAGCCACCGCTCCATGGCGCAGAGCACTGCGTCTGTAAAAAAGTCCAGGGTAAAATCATCCGGCTGCTCCTGGCTGAATATGCCGGAGATCCGGTTGATCAAAAAGGGGCGGATATACTCTCGAAAGTGGTCACTGAACGAATTCTGACCTTTGATTTGCAGCGCTTTGCGGTAAAACCCATGGTTCTGGTAAAAATACTGGCAGATCTTCTCAAGCAGAACCCATCGATCCTTGTAATTGTGGCCCAGATGCTCGTCTTTGAACAAGGTAATAAACTCCGTGTCAAAGATCCAATTCACAAGGTCGTATTTGTCCTTGAAGTGATAGTAAAAGCTTTTCCGGTTCATGTCGCAGCGATCGCAGATCTGTGTCACATTGATCTTCTCAAAGGGCATCTCCAGCATCAGCCCTTTCAAAGAGGCCGCTAACGCCCGCTTTGTAATATTGGAATCTGCCATATACAATCTCCTTTCAAAGGAACTCTTGCGGCGGATAAAAAAAGAGACTTACCTGCCCGAACAGATAAGTCTCGTCATTTAAGATAATACCAGGAATGCTCCAGTATGTTGGTATCACCACACCACGGTGCTGACTACTCCCTTATATGCAAATAAGTATATCATACCGCCGGAAGATTCTCAACCGCATCCGGCCTTTCCGCTTTGGACAAAACTGCCGTTGTGTCCCAGATTTCAGCCCAGATCGCGCCGCCCCAATTACTTTGCCGTCCTGCAACACTCTTATACAATGGAAAGTCCCATCTTTGACTCGTTGGGATTCCATGAGGGGGCTTTTGTTTCCACTGTCCTGAATGCCACCGGGATGCATCCGCACCGTTACGCCTCCAGAAACAGCTCGTTTTTCTTGGGGGCACTGCAGCTTTTTTTCATCTTACTGGCCGCAATCGCTGTCAGGATGCTATTTACCTTCCGGGAATGCGTCGGGCAAATGCTGACGCAGCGCATACAGCTGATACACTTTTTGTTGTCAGTTTCCCTGGGGTTTTCCTTTGAAATTGCCTGGACAGGGCATTTTTCCGCGCACAATCCGCAATTGGTGCAGTTCTTCTTGGCAGCAGGTTTGATTGGCACCCCGTGATACTCCCGGTAGGGGCTGCTGCCGGGAAGGGTCAGGTCTTGGGGAATCCGGCCCTCCTCCAGGCGCTGGCGGATCTCCCCTGCAAAGCGGGTCAGCTCTTCCAAATCTGTTTGATTGGGGCGTCCCTGCCCATACTGGTGCATAATGGAGTGTTCCGCCACAGCGGCCACCGCCGCGGCGCAGCAAAATCCGGCTTTTTTCAGAACCGTTTTTAGTTCCAGTAACGTATCATCATAGGCGCGATTTCCATAGGCCACGATCAGGACCGCCTTTGCGCCGTTTCCGTGGATTTTTTCCAGGCGTTGCGCCGCAATGCCCGGGACCCGGCCGCCGAAGGAGGGAACCGCAACGATGCAGATATCCTCTTTGTTCAAGGAAATCTGAGCGAAGTCCACCGCACAATCAGTAAGATCAATGGCTTGTGCCTCCTGGCCAAAGGCCCGGACGAATGGCGCGGCAACTTTTTCTGTGCCCCCCGTTGGGCTGAAGAGGATGTTATAAATACTCATTTCTGCTCTCCTTATAGATGGGACAATATTTCATCAGTTCGGTGGCATACTGGAACAGCTCTGATACTGCCAGTAAACTGCTGCTTGCAGAGTCCAGATAATAGAAATTTTTGGTTCCTTCCCGCCGGACATCTATGATCCCCGCATCTTTTAAAACTTTTAGATGATGGGACACCGCCGCCCGGGAGAGATTCGTACACCTTTGGATCTCCCCGACTCGCAAGCCCTCCGCCCCGCAGTTCTCGATGAACACGCGGATGATGAGCTGGCGCGGTTCATCTCCAATGGCACATAGCGCAGGACGGCAGGCATTGAATCTCTGCGCCAACTGATCCCGCTGCTGTTTCATGGGTTCATCCATTTTGTCACCTTCGTTCTCCATGGTCCATCTTGATAGACCATTATAGCACAAACCTTTGTGCGGGGATGATTGGTCAAGAAAATCAAGCTCATTGTCTCCACAAAAAACGCCTGCTGAAATCTTCAGATTTCAGCAGGCGCGTTTCCTACGATGTGGTCTATGACAAATCATCAGCCCCGCAAAACTCCACTTCCAGCTGCACCTTGGGCTGGCCAAGGTACTGCCGGGAGGCCTGGAGCCGCTGCTCCATGTCGGCAATTTCCTTTCGGAGCTGCCCGCGGCTCTTGCTCCGGTTCAGCTGCAAAAAGAGATGGTACCGCTCTTGCAGGGTCTTTTCCTTCGGCGGGAATGTGATGACCTCGTCTCCGATTCGGTTGCCCTCCAGCTCGTTGCGGCAGATTTCATCGTCCATCACCGCCATATAAAGGGCATACCGGGTAAACTCCTTGAGGGGCATCCGGATCTTCCAGCGCCAGCAAGCGGCCGAACCCGCCGCAGCCGCCAGACAGCCCAGGGCCGCAATCTTGCAGTATGTTTTCATCTGTCCTTATCCTCCGATATTTTGAACCTCGCGTCCGGATTTTTCTTCTAAAAACCGGCGGAACTCCGGCAGGCTGCCCCCAGTCAGCGTCACTTTTTCCAGGGCCATGGCATGATTCATGCCCACCACCAAAATCAGAAACTCCTTCGTCTCCGCCAATGCAAGAATGCTATCATACCGCCACTTGGTTTCCGCCGCAGAGGTTTTCACCAGGTAATCGTCCCCATAAAAGGCAGTATCGGCAAAGTCGGTACCCGGCAGCGCCTTGCGCTTGGCAAAAAAGCCATTGAGGGCATCCTCTTTCCAATGAAGCAGCAGCAATGCCGCCATGACAGCGCAGTCTGCCACCGTCTGCCAAAGACTTCCCCAGGACAGCCAAATGGATACCAGCAGCAGCCCGATGATGATCCATGCAACAAACCGGATTCTGCGGCTTCTTTTCGCCCGGACCGTTTTCCGCAGCGCCCGGGCCATGGCAGTCAGCGCCTTTTGATCGTATGTGGTATGGCAAGTAAATTCCATAATTCCTCCCAGGCCGTCACGGCAGCGAATCATAATAGGTTTACTATACCAGCTAAAAGCGCATTTCAAATGAAGGTTTTCTTAATTCTTCTTCAAGATATGGTCCTGCTCCCGCGCCGTGCTTCCTATCCGAACATTGACAGGTCCGGGCACGGACGGTATCATAGGTCCTGATTCCTTCCCTTGAACCGCCAGGACAGTGAGGCGGCGTAATATCGAGTGGCCCAAAACGAACACTTTTGAGGAGCATCAAAATATGGATCTTTTATCAATTGCAATCATCATTTTTATCATCATGGAGTCGGCCAATGTGGCCATTCTCTACTTCTGGCCCGGCAGCCGGTTAGGCAACGGCGTGGCTGTGTTCAATGCCTATTTCAACCCCGGAAGTGAGGAGCAGCGGCTGTTTACCTCTTATCTGGTGAACTGGGTGGCCGGTGTGAAGCTGATTTTCATTTTCCTGCTGGCGGTGATTTTGGTCCTGGGCACGGAGCAGGTGAAGCTGTGGGGGGTGGTGGCCATGATTTTGTCCATTGCCACCTACTTCTGGCGGCTGCACCCCACCATCAAAAAGCTGGACGCCATGGGCTGTATCACCCCCAAGGGCTACTCCAAGGCTCTGGGCTGGATGATCACCGGATTTCTCATCATGTTCTCCCTGGCTTTGGTGGGTCATATCCTGATGGGGGTGATGTGAGCATGAAAGCAACCCGGATGTCCCGGCGCAAAAAGTGGCTTCTTGCCGGTGGAATCGTCCTTTTGATTCTGGCCATTCTGGCGGGGGCCTTTTTCTGGTATGTGTCCGATTACTACAAAGCAGAGGACGTGGCCCTTGAGGTACTGGCTCAGGACAGCGGCATCACGGTGCAGGACAATTTGACCATCCTCTCCCCCTCCCAGCCCACCGCCACCGCCATCATTTTCTATCCCGGCGCCAAGGTGGAGGCGGAGGCCTACCTGCCTCTCCTGGACCAAATTCGGCAGACCGGAGTCACCTGCATTCTGGTCCATATGCCCTTCCACATGGCGATTTTTGACGCCAATGCGGCGGAAGAGGTCATGGCCCAGTTCCCGGAGTACCAGCACTGGTACATGGCCGGGCACTCCATGGGCGGCGCCATGGCCTCCAAATTTTCCGCCGACCATCCCGACCAGGTGGACGGACTCATTCTCATGGGCGCCTACATCTACGGCGATTATCCTGCGGAAAAAACTTTGACCATTTACGGCTCCCTCAACCAGAGTGTGGAGGACCACATCGACTACACGGAGAACATTGTGGAAATCGAAGGTGGCAACCACGCCCAGTTCGGCAACTACGGTCCTCAGAAGGGAGACCTGCCCGCCACCATCTCCGCCCAGGAACAGCAGGCCCAGACCGTGGCCGCCATCGAGGCATTTCTGGGATAAATGCCTTCCGCGAATAACCTCAAATAGAAAACAAGCATTTTACATTTTGGGACGTTGGAGATACAATAGAGCCAAACGATGCGTAAGGAGGTTTTTCGTATGAACGCATTGGTCGCTTATTTTTCCGCTACCGGCACCACCGCCAAGGCGGCGAAGGCTCTGGCAAAGGCCGTGGGTGGGGACCTCTATGAGATCAAGCCCGCCGTTCCCTACACCAGCGCTGACCTGGACTGGACGAACAAGAGTTCCCGCTCCAGCCTGGAGATGAAGGACGCCAACTCCCGTCCCGCTTTGGCCGACACCAACGCCCCGGTGGCCGGACACGATGTGATCTTCCTGGGCTTCCCCGTGTGGTGGTATGTGGCTCCCACCATCCTCAACACCTTCCTGGAGGCCTATGATTTCAGAGGAAAGACCATCGTTCTCTTCGCTACCTCCGGCAGCAGCGGTCTGGGCAAGTCGGCCGCCGGACTGCGTCCCAGCGCCCCCGGCGCCAAGATCGTGGACGGCCGGATGCTCAACGGCAGCCTCAACGAGGCGGAGCTGAAGTCCTGGGCAGAAGGGCTGAATCTGTAATATATCCAAAATTTTAAAAAAGAGGAGTGTCCATTGGGACACTCCTCTTTTTACATCTCTCTTTGCAGATACACCATATCCACCAACTGTACCCCGTCCTCGTAGATGGGGTGGTCATAGTGGTCGGTGAAAAAGTTCTTGACCAGATGGTGCCTGCGAAATCCGCAGGCCTCATAAAACGGGATGGTGGACGGGCTGTCTCCGGTGCCCACCTGCAGTACCCTATACTGCCCCTTGTAGGTTTGGACGAGAAAGTCCACCATGGCTTTTCCATAGCCCCTACCCTGCCAGTTCGGCTCCACGGCAATGTTTTTCAGTTCCAGAACGTTGCCGCCCTCGTCTGTCACCACACATTGGGCTTTCACTCCGCCATCCTCCAGCACATACATGGTCCCACGCTCCAGATAGCGGTCGATCATGTCCTCTTGCTCGTCCGCCAGCAGAAGCAGATCCAGATACTGCTTTTTATCTGTTTCGATTTTTCTAATCTCCATATCTGTACTCACCGCTTTTCATACACCAGATCCACGATCCCGTTCCACTGCTCTGTCGACACCAGCTTCAGGGGAATTTCCTTGGAAAGCTGGGGAAACAGCCGTATTCCCTTGCCCAGCACCGTGGGGATGATGGACAGCCACAGCCGGTCAATGCGGTCCTCTCTCAGCAGCTGCCCGGCCACCGACGCGCCGCCGCAGATCCAGACATTGCCCTCATACTCCTCTTTCAGTTGGTCCACCAGAGTGGTCAGTTCCCCATTCCAGAAGAAAATATCCTTCTGATCCCTCTCCTGCCGGTGGGTCACCACATAACAGGGACGGCCCTCATAGGGCCAGCTGTCCGGGGAGAGCTCTGTGACCAGCTGGTGGTAGGTAGTCCAGCCCATGACGATGGCGTCCACCGTATCCAAAAAAGCCGGGTAACTGCCTGGAGCATCCGGCTGGCTGCCGTCGCCGGACAACCAGTCCACGCCGCCCTGCTGATCTGCAAGATATCCGTCTAAACTGACGGCGAGATATAATACGCTCTGTCCCATAATATTTCCTCCGTTTTTTCTTATTGTATCCAAGAGCGAGGAAAAGAACAAGCCGCTGTCTCCACCGGCAGCAAATGTTAGGGCCCAGCAGGCTTTTTGCAATCATCTTCACAAATATTTTCAAAATTTTCACATATTATTTATTCACTTCTTCTATTCAAATGGTGCCGGCCATGCTATACTGATAGAAGCTATGTGGAAATTTTCTGCGAAACTGACAAACGCCGCATTTCCCCGCTGCGTCGTTCCGGGGCGGACGGTTTTCAATGGCACACTATATTAGGGAGGTACTGTACATGGGCTTTTCTCTCTCCGTCTCCCAGGCGGATGCCGTGCTGCGTGCGCTGAAGAAAGACTTCCGTGTCTACGCACCGAAACGGTTTCCCAAGCAGGGGCGCTACTCCGACACCGATATCATTCGGTATGCCGAAGTGGATACCTTTGCCGACATCGTATAGGACACCAAGTCCGATTATCCCGCCAAAGAAGTCATCACTCCCATCCAACAAGCCATTTTTTATTTCACCGAAGACGAGTATCGTGCCAGCAAAGCCAAAACCAAGCCGATTTTGCTGCTGCCCGCCCCTGCGACATCAACGCCCAAAGGATTTAGGCCCGGATCTACGCCGGAAACGGCGGCTATGACGACCTGTACTACACCCGGGTCCGGGAGCTGGTGAAGTTCGCCCTCATGGACTGCAACGGCGGCGACGACACCTGCTTCTGCGTCTCCATGGGCACCAACCGCACCGACGATTACGCCCTGGCCCTGAAATTCTCCGCTGACGGGCTCCTGGTCCAGGTGGCCGACCAGTCCCTTGCCCCCTACTTCCAGGACATGCCCAGGCCGATTACACTCCTGCCTTTGTGGAGGAAAATGAGCTGAAGGTCACCGTTCCCGACCTCAGCGACAAGGCGGTCCGCAAAGCCCTGAAAACCCATCCCATGTGGCAGGAGTACAACAGCCGCTGCATCTCCTGCGGCGCCTGCACCGTGGCCTGCTCCACCTGTACCTGCTTCACCACCCGGGACATCATCTACGGCGACAACCCCGAGGTGGGCGAGCGCCGCCGGGTAACCGCCTCCTGCCAGATCTCCGGCTTTGATCAGATGGCGGGCCAGCGGGAGTTCCGCTCCACCGCCGCCGACCGTATGCGCTACAAGGTGCTCCACAAGTTCCACGACTATAAGGCCCGGTTCGGGGAAGAGCACATGTGCGTGGGCTGCGGCCGCTGTACCCACCGCTGCCCCGAGCTGATCTCCATCTCCGCCACCGTCAACAAAGTATCTGCCGCTGTGGAAGAAATCAAGGCTTCCATGGCCAGCCAGTAAAGGAGGTCTGCGCTATGATGAACCCTGTCCAGCCTCAGGCCTGTACGATCCTGAACGTGAAAAAAGAGAGTCGTCATGAGTGGACCTTCCGGGTCGCCACCGATGCCAAACCCGCCCACGGCCAATTTATGCAGCTTTCCATCCCCATGATCGGTGAGGCTCCCATCTCCGTCTCCGCCCAGGGCGACGGATGGCTGGAGTTTACCATCCGTTCCGTGGGCAAAGTCACCAACGTCATCTTCCAGAAGCAGGCCGGAGACACCCTGTTCCTCCGCGGCCCCTACGGCAAGGGCTGGCCCGTGGAGCAGTTCCGGGACAAGCACCTGGTGGTCATCACCGGCGGCACCGGCCTGGCTCCCGTCCGCTCCATGCTCAACATGCTGGCCCAGACTCCCGGCTATGCCCGGTCGGTCCACCTGATTTGCGGCTTCAAAAATGCCGACGGCATCGTGTTCCACAGCGAGCTGAAGGAGTGGAAGAAGCACTTTTCTACCATTTATACCCTGGACAACGGCACCCTGGAGGGCTGGCGCACCGGCATGGTCACGGCCTTTGTGCCGGAGATCCCCTTTGATTCCTTCGGCGGCGACTACGCCGTTGTGGTGGTAGGCCCGCCCCCCATGATGAAGTTCACCGGTCTGGCCCTCATGGACCACGGCGTGGAGGCGGAAAAGGTCTGGATGAGCTTCGAGCGCAAAATGTCCTGCGCGGTGGGCAAGTGCGGCCACTGCCGCATTGACGAGGTATATGTCTGTCTCGACGGTCCGGTGTTCCCCTATCCGGCGGCCCGGGACCTGGTGGACTGAGAAAGGAGGGGCCAGAGGATGAATCAGGACATCAACATCAAAAAGGTGCGGCTGAACTGCTACCGGCAGTCCAAGGTGCCCGGCCAATTCATGCTGCAAACGCGCGTGCCCGGCGGCACGGTGGACGCCAAATACCTCAGCTATGTGGAGCACATCGCCAAGACCTGGGGCGACGGCACCTTCCACATGGGCACCCGGCAGAACTTTGATATTCCCGGCATCCTCTACGAAAATATTCCGGCGGTCAACGCCTATCTGGAGTCATACATCAAGGAAGTGGATGCCGAGCTGTGCAACGTGGACATGGACACCATCGCCCACGAGCCCCATCCCTGGGACCCCACGGAGGGCTACCCCACCATCGGCGCCCGCAACATCACCGCCTGCATCGGCAATTACCACTGCATCTGCGGCAACTGCAACACCTTTGAGCTGGCCCGGAAGATCGAGCCCATCATCTTCCCCAGCCACTACCACATTAAAATCAACATTGCAGGCTGTCCCAACGACTGCAACAAGGCGCATATGTGCGACTTCGGCATCATCGGCGTGGCACGCATGACGTACCACCCTGAGCGCTGCATCGCCTGCGGCGCCTGCGTGCGGGCCTGTCAGAACGGAGCCACCCGGGTCCTGTCGGCCAATCCGGCCATCGGCAAGGTGGAGAAGGACGCCTGCTGCTGCGTAGGCTGCGGCGAATGCGTCCGCGTCTGTCCCACCAGCGCCTGGACCCGTCAGGAAACCAAGTTCTACCGGGTGATCCTGGGCGGCCGCACGGGCCGTCAGACACCCCGCACCGGAAAAATGTTCCTCAACTGGGCCACGGAGGATGTAATTCTGGGGGTGCTGAAGAACTGGCAGAAATTCTCCGCCTGGGTCATGGACTACAAGCCCGAGTACCTCCACGGCGGCCATCTCATCGACCGGGCCGGCTACAAGAAGTTCAAGGAGATCATCCTGGACGGCGTGGAGCTGAACCCCGAGTGTCTGGTGGCGGAGGATCTCTACTGGCATGAGACGGAGTACCGCTCCAACTTCAATGTCAAACCCCTGTCAATGCACCACACCGCCGGTCCCAAGGAATAATTTCCGCCGGCAGTTCTGATTGAGACAAAGCCCGAAGATCCCTGCAAACGCCAGGGTCTTCGGGCTTTGCTCCCATGCGTGGCATAGTTTCTGAAATCAGCACAAAAGCAAAACCGTGTCGTTCTCTTTTCGCCCCGCAACCCTTATGATCATATCAGCAGCTGCAAAGAATACATAAAAGGAGAAGAGAACCATGAACACGGATAAAATTTTTGCGGAAGCCATTGCCAACGAATACGCCCCCAAGGACACCTCCAAGGTGGTCGCCCTGAGAAAGCTGGACTGGAAGGCCAAGCGCCCGGCAACCATCTTCGCCTATGGCTTTGGAATGGGCATGGCCCTGGTCCTGGGTTTGGGGATGTGCCTTTCCATGCAGGTCATCGGCGGGGGCGGCCTGCTGATGACGGGGGCCGGGATTTTGCTGGGGATCCTGGGCATCGTGGGAGTGGGCCTCAACTACCCCATCTACAAAAAGCTGCTCCGGTCCGGCAAGGAAAAGTATGCCTTTGAGATTATGCAGCTGGCCCGGGAGATCAGCGAGTCGGGAGAATAATCCCTAAGGAGGGCGGCAGATGAACAAGTCAGAAAGCAAATACTTCAACACCGCCCTGCGCATGGACGAGGCGCTGCTGGCCCTGCTGGAGGAGAAGGACCTGGAGTACATCACCGTGAAGGAGATCTGCCGCCAGGCCGGGGTGAACCGCTCCACCTTTTACCTGCACTACGAGACCATTTCCGACCTGGTGAATGAGACTCTGGAGATGATCAACCAGCGCTTTCTCTCCTATTTTCCTCAGCAGGAGTCGGACGTTCTGGGGAATATGGGCAACGGGGAGCGGGAATCCCTGGTACTGGTCACCCAGGAATATCTTCTCCCCTACCTCCGCTTCATCCGGGACAATAAAACCATCTACCGGGCGGCCTTCCGAAATCCCGGCAGCATGGGAGCCCACACCCGGTACGGGGAACTCAAGCAGCAGATCCTGGGTCCCATTCTGGCGCGGTTTGACATTCCTGCCGCTCACCGCCCCTACTACATGGCCTACTACGTGGAAGGCATCATGGCCATCGTCAAGGAGTGGCTGCGGCAGGACTGCGCGGACGAGGTGGAAATGATCGCCCAAATCATCGAGTCCTGCGCACGGCCCAAGAAGAACAACTAGGAGAAATCTTATGGCCGCCTGTAGCGTAATCAAGAAAAGAATAAAACCTCCCACGCCGTGTTTTCAACACAGCATGGGAGGCTTGTTTTTTCCGATAAAGCAAGGGCGGCGGTTCCTTTGAACCGCCGCCTTGCTGCAAGGTATTATGTTCTGAAACGCTGCGCTTACTTCTCCGCCGCCCGGAACAGGAAGGTGACGATTTGGGCGCGGGTGCAGACCATGTCAGGGCCGAAGGTCGTGGCGCTGGTGCCAGCGGTGATGCTGTTTTCTACCGCCCACAGCACCGCGTCGTAGTAGTAGCTTCCTTCCGCCACGTCGCCAAAGGGATTCTCCTTGGCATGGGTGGAATTCATGCCCTTTGCCCGGTACAGGAAGGTTGCGATCTGGGCACGGGTGCAGACCATGTCGGGGCTGAAGGTGTCCGTGCCAGTGCCAGAGGTGATGCCGTTGGAAACAGCCCAGCGGACCGCCTGGGCATAGTAGGCATCCGCGGACACATCGGCAAAGCGCACGTTCTCATAGTTCCCCACAGGGCTGCCGGCGGCACGCCACAGGAAGGTGACAACTTGGCCGCGGGTGCAAACCATGTCAGGGCTGAAGGTATCTGTTCCAGTGCCGGTGGTGATCCCCTCAGCAACCGCCCATTTTACCGCCTCGGCGTAGTAGGCGTCCACAGAGACATCGGCAAAGCCGGTCTCTCCAGGCTGCTCGTTCTTACTAAAGGCAGCCTTGACGGTCACCTTGGTGGCAGGCATGGTAAAGGTGTACGTGCCGTTTTTCTCCGTGACCTTGATTTCCTTGCCATTCTGGTCTGTAACGGTCAGGGTGTCCAGCTTGTAGCCCTGGTCCGGCTTCACGGTCAGGGTCACAGTGTCGCCCTGGGCGGCTTTCTGAGGCGTTGCGGTCACAGTTCCGTTTTCGGTGCTCTCTACGGAAATGGGATAGTTGGTGGTCACGGAACCACCTCCGCCGGAGCCGATTTTGAGATACACCGCCCGCAGCTCCACCGTTTCACCGGGCATGACGAAAGAGGTCTCCGCACTGTTCTGATCCGCCAGAGTCACACTGCCGGAGATGATCTCCCAGTGGTCAAAGCGATAGCCGCTCTTGCTGTCAGCGGTAATGGTAACAGCTGCCCCAACCTCATACAGGCCGGACCCGCTGCCGTCTGTGACGATCACAGCGGGCTTCTGGCTGACAAAGACAGCATAGTCGGAGAAATGGTTGGTGGTAAAGGTGATGGCGCCATTTTCATACTTGGCACGGATGTAGGTGATGTAGCCGTCGGCCGAGATGTAGCAGGCCACAGCGGTCTGTCCCTCCATACCGGCCGGAACCGTGTAGGGAATGGTAATTTCCACATTGCCGTTTAACTCGCTCAGCGTCGTGGTGGAACCGTCGGCGCGGGTGACCACCAGAGACAGGTCCACAATGGCGGGAGCCTCGGGCAGGCTGGCCAGAGCGGCCTTCTGAGCCTCGTTCATATCCTCCGCCTTCACCTCGCTCATGTGCAGCGTGACCTTGTCATCCGGACCGGTCACCGCATCCGCAATGGTGTCGAGGACCTGATCGCTCATAGAGATAGACGCATCCTCGGAGCGGATGGTCAGGGAGCCGTCGCCCTTGGCCAGGCCGTCCATCAGGTCGCCGGGCAGAGTAACGTCCTTCACGCCGGTGAGATTGCCCAGATCCATGGCGGCATCTCCGTTGGCGTTGTTCAGGATCTCATCCAGCGCGCCGTCAGGGAGGGTGACCTCGGCATTGCTGCCGTCCACATCAACATCCACGCTGACATTGCTGTCACCGATGTCCACAAAAGCGCCCTTCTTGATAATGAGCGTACCCTCAGCCGTTCTGGCTTCGCTGGGAATCAGGTTGTCGCTGGAGGCCAAGGCGGCTCGTACACTGTACTCCCCAGCCTCGGTGGGAAGCGCAGCAGTCCACACACCGTTTACCAGATATTCCACGGTAAACTTGGCGGTGCTGTCCTTAGGGGTAACGGAGACGGAGACCGGGCCGAGACCGGCGGTACTCTGTTCCAGATTGCCCAAGGTAATGGTGTAGTCGGCAGCCTTATTGACAATCAGCTTGCCCGCAACAAAAGTAATATCGTAGTTTCGGGCGGTCAGTCCAGAAATCTCGATCGCATATGTGCCGGCCTTCCCGAACTGCTGATAGCCGCAGGTATAAGCGGCAGTTCCGGTGAGAACGCTGTCATTCTCACCCTTTACGAAACCGGAGGCAGTATAGCCGCCGTTGGCGGGGACCTGACCATAGGTGATTGTGTGGTCATTGGCCGTAATGGTCAGCGGAGCCTGTTTGACCACCAGAGTATAGCTGATTTCGGTCTTGGCGTACTTGTCAGCAACTGCAGCGGCAGTCGCCGTGATCGTAGCTGTACCCGCACCCTTCATGGTCACAAGGCCATTGGACGCCACAACTGCAACGTCGGGGTTGCTGCTGGTATAGGTCACGGCGCCGCCATCGGGGCTTTTGTTCGTGGCCTCGGCCCGGAAATCCAGGGCTCCATAGGTGTAGGTGACCGTCTCGCCAATCTGGATGGGCCATTCCAGTTCCTGCTTGGGCCACTTGGAAATGGTCTCCGTCTCAGTCTCGCCGCAGCGCTTACAGGTGCGGGTGCGGGAGCCGTCCTCAGTTTCGGTGGCGGGCTTGGTCACTTCCCACTCGCCCCAGTCATGGCCCAGGGCATCTACATAGGTATCCACATAGCTGTCCTGGCAGCGGGAACAGGTATGGGTGGTATAACCCTGCTCCGTGCAGGTGGGCTGGGTAACCGTATCCTGGTAGTCGTGGCCCAGGGCGGGGATTTCCTGGTTTTCCTGAGCGCCGCAGCTGCTGCAGGTCAGTGTCTGGGAACCGGCCTCGGTGCAGGTGGCCTCCTTGGTTATGGTGGGCTCACCCCAGACGTGCTGGCCGGCCTTGCGGATCACTTCGTGGCAGACAGAACAGACGTCGTCCTTGGTACAGTCGCTCTCTGTGGAGGTGTGGCCGGTGGCAGGGATCTCGGTCACATCGGTGGTGGCGTCACAGCGGGTACAGTGATGGGACTTGGAACCGGCTTCCGTACAGGTAGGCTCCACATCCGTGGTCCACTCCTCCGAGAAGTCGTGGCCCAGTACGCCCAGAGTCATGGACTCAGTATAGCCGCATCTGGTGCACTTGCTCTCAGCGGTGCCGGTCTCGGTGCAGGTGGCGGCCTTGGTCGCGGTCCACGCGCCCATGTCGTGACCCAGGGCGGGGATTTCCACGATCAGGGTATCCGTGCAGCCCTCCACCGTACAGGTGTAGGTCATGGAACCCTTTTCCGTGCAGGTGGCGGCCTTGGTCACGACGCCCTGATCGTACTTGTGGGCATGCGTATCGTCCAGGCTGTCCACCAGGTTGATCTCCACGGGGATATTCGTGGTGCTGCCGGCGCCGGTGAACAGGAACACCTGCTTGAGCATGTACTCAATGCCGTCGGGCAGCTCCAGACCGTCCGCAAAGGTAATGGTAAAGGTACCAGCCAGGACCTCGGTGGGCTGGAAGGCCTGAGCACCGAGGGTAAAGCCGTTTTTCAGCGCACCGGTACCGGCGTCCGGCTGGAAGGGCCCCTGCAGGTCGTAGGAGGCCAGAATATCTTCGATGGTATAGGCCTGGCGGAAGGTGCCGCCGAACACCTCAAAATTCACGTTGTAGAGGGTCTTGCCGGACACATTCCGCAGCTCATAGCGCATCTGGTAGGGCTCACCGGTGACGGCGGTCTTTTCCGCCGTGATGGTCAGCTTCATGGCATCGCCGGCCAGGACCTGGATAGGGTCTTTGGTGGTGAAGCCCACTTCCATGGGCTCCTTCATATCCTCAAAGGTACGGGAGCCCGTGACGGTGCCGCTCAGGGTGTAGTCGCCCTTGGCGTCGCCCCGCACATACCAGTGGTGGATGGCCGCACCGGAGGGGGCGATGTCGCCCAGCTCCACCGTGGCAGACTGCTGGCCCTCCACCATGTCGGCCAGGGACAGGCCGGTGGGCAGATTCAGCTGCGCAGTATAGTCGGCCACCGTCTCCATGGCGGAGGTGTTGGTCACCAGCAGCTGGACGTCGAACATCTCCTTCAGCCAGGTGACCCTGGAGGGGACGATGAGGAAAATATCCTTGGCCGCCGGGTACAGGACGCCGCCCTCAAAGGAGACCGGGTCGCCCTTGACCACCTGGCCGTTGTCGTTGTAGTAGTATTTCACCTCCACAAAGTCCAGAATCACCGTACTCTCAAACACATGGCTGTTGCCGGGGGCACTGGGATCGATGCCTGCCGCCAGCATCTCGTCGTAGTTCATTTCCTTGACGGAGGTTTCCACCTGGAGAATGCCCTCGGTGCTCATGGGGATGGTGAAGGTCTTTTTTGCCTCGGAGATGGTCAGATTGGGGATGCGGCGGGGCTGGTAGCCGCTTGCCAGCACCACCGCGCTGTAGGTGCCGTTGGGCACATCCAGCTTGGCAATGCCCCGCTGATCCGTGGTGGCAGAAGTCTTCAGTGCGCCATCCTGATAGAGGGACACCGTGGCGCCGGAGATCATGCCCGTGGTGTTGCTGTCCTGTACCGCAAAGGTGACGCGGCCCTCGACGAGATCCACAGTTCTGGTCTGACTGGTGGCATGGGCCCCCTCACTGTCGGTAATCCCCAGTCGGACATTGTACTGCACGGGGAGATGATTTGCATCCACGGGCGCAGTCCATGTGACCGTAGCTTGGGCGCCGCTGTAATCCACCGTCAGGTCTCCATCTTTCCAGGGACCAGGGACTTCGCCCCCAGTCTGATACTTGAGGGTCACCTGCTGCAGGGTGGGCGTGTATTCCTCCACGTTGGAGACAGCGGTCACGGTCAAGGGGATGGAAAGGGTCACGCCGGCTCCCAGGACCGTGTAGCTGCTTTTAAGATTGTCGGCTATGCTCAGCGCCGCAGTGGTGGTGCTGGCGCTGGGAGAGCTGTCCGAGGTGTTGCCCGCCTTGTCCTGGGTCTGAACGGTAAAGGTACATTTCGTGTTTTGATGCAGGCCGGTGACCGTGTAGGTGGTACCGTCTCCGGTCAGTTCCTCCACCAGCTCGCCATCCTTGAAGACATTGTAACCGGCCACACCCATGTTGTCGGTACCGGCCGTCCAGCTCAAGGTTACGGTGGTGGTGGTTCGGCCGGTGACGGTCAGGGACTCCGGCGCGGTGGGCGGCACCTGGTCGGTGGTGGAGACCGTCTTTTGGGACTTATTGCCCGCCAGGTCCACCGCCTCAATGGTAAAGAGGTTTCCGTCGTCCGTGGTCGCCGCCACATTGTAGGAGGTAGAGCCTGCCTGTGCCTTTCCAAGAGGAACGTCATTCTTGTAGATCTGGAAGTAGTCCACATCCTTGTCGCTGCACGTCCAGTGGAGGACGGCGGCATTGTTCTCCAGGAAAGTGAAGGTTACATCGCTGACCGTGGGCGGGGTGATATCCACCTTCAGATCCACCGTTCTGCTGCCCACGGCTCCGCTGTCGTCGGCCACCGTCAGGGTGTGGGTTCTCTCGGAAAGGCCGGTCAGCTCCGCGCGGAAGTAGCCGTACTCGTTGGTCTCAGCCGTGATTGGCGTTTTATCCGTCTCGGAAACGGTGACGCTGCCGTTGGGCGAGGCATAGCCGAAGAGGGTGTAGTCGGTGCGGTTGATCAGCACGCTGTCACCGCCGAACTGAGTCAGAATCACATTATCCGGATTGCCGAACACCAGAATTCGCTCCACCGGCTCGCCCATAACCACGCCCCGGTACGCTTCGTTATCGTGGGATTCGTCGCTCATGTCGGTGGCAAACACCCGGATGGACTGGGTGTTCCCATAGTAAAAGCTGCCGCCATAGTTGTAATCATAAAAGGTGGAATCGGGTTTGAAGGTCAGGCTGAATTCGTACCGCCCGTCCTCCGTGGGACCCATATAGCTCATCTGCTGGCTGGCATGCCTGCCGGCAGCGTTGTAGAAGGACACCCACACTCTGGCGCCCGGCAGCGAGGTGGTGGCGGTGATGGTGTACTGGCTGTCCAAAGGATGAACGCCCTGGATGTTCTCGGGCACCCGGACGTCGTAATCCTTGGCGGTGCACAGCCACAGGTCAAAGGTGTAGGTCAGATTCTCGCTGTCGCCGCTCTTTCCGTTCTTGGACAGCTCCACATACAGCGTGCGGGGGCCGTCCTCGCCTTCAAAGGCATACCGGTAGGAGCGGTTTGCAAAATAAGGCTGGAAGTTCTCTTCCGCCAGGGCCTCCTGGGTCTCGGCCCAGCGCAGATAGCCGTAGGCGCCCATGTTGGCGCTCTCGATCTTCACATCTGCGGCGTGCATGACGGGGTCGCCGCTGTCGTTCCAGTTGCCGTCGTCATCGTTGATGGTAATGATCGGCTTGGTCTCCGCCTGCACATTGACCGTAGCATTGCCCAGGACCTTGCCGTCCAGATAGACCCGCAGCTCATAGCTTCCTGCGGGACGGCCGGCAAAGACGCCCTTGTCAAAATACAGGTACTGGGTGCTGCCGTCTGCCTCGCCCTGGAGCGTCATGGGGAAGCCCTCCGAAGTCAGGCAGGTGTAGCCGCTGTACAGCTTACCGGTGTATTCGGCTTCCACGGGCAGACAGGAGCCCATCAGATACCCGTTGACCACACTGTCCGAACTATAATACAGGCGCGGACTGGTATCCTCATTTTGGTTAATGGTGATATTGGAGGCAAGCTGCTTGTCGCCGAGATACGCCGTATAGGTTCCGGCGGTGAGCGGCTTGTTCAAGGTGAGGGTCAGATCGTACTGATTGCTTCCGCTGTTCCATTCTACGGTGTAGTCGGTGACGGCAAAGGTGTCCGTACCGCTGGAGAGGGTGATGGACTTGACCGCCTCCAGGTCAGCTCGTTCGATGTTCTTAAAGGATCTGCTGTTTACATAGAGCTTACCGGCCACAGTATTCCTGCCCAGCTTCATGCCGTACCAGTCAAAATACGCATGGCTGCTGTTGCTCAGGTCCAGCGGGACCTTGTCCGCCGTATAGGTGAAGGCCTTGCTGTTGATTGGGGATTCGGCGCCTCTGCCGTCCCGGAACACGAGGGTATAGGCCGTGCCGGGGGTCAGCGCCACAAAATCCCGGGTGGTGAAAGTGTGGGCATAAACCAGTATGTCCTGATTTTCGCCGGTCTGGCCGGTGATGACCGGGCTGGTCAGCACGTCGGTATCGCCGCTTTTGAAGACGAACTGGCCGGTACCGCTGGAATTGAGGACCTCCGTGTCAATCGGGAACTCACCCAGATTGGTCCACATGGTGTAAGCGCCATAGTCTACCATGGGAGCGCTGGTCATGAGCCACAGGTCATCCGTCGTGTAGACCGTATCGAACTGGACGCCGTTGAGATAGAGATAGTAGGTTCTCTTCGCGGCCAGGCTGCCGGTGATCTGCAGGGTGCCGGTGATGACGGCCTGATCTCCCGCTGACTCGGTCTGCGTCAGCACCTCACAACGGCCCAATACGGTTCCGCTGCCGTCCCGCAGCTCCAGCACATCCCCGCTCCCCTTGTAGAAGGAGCAGCCGTTGTAGTATTTCAGCTGGAACGCCAGGTTCTTAGCGGTGGGTTTCATGACGTCGGGATAAAAATAGACCGTCTCCTGGCGGAGGTTGGCGTAGGGGTTCTGGAAGCTTTGCATTGTGGCGAGGTAGTCCTCCTCCCCGTCTGCATTGACCTTTACCCGCAAAAGGCTCTCGTAGCCGGTCATGGGCACCACCATGCCGCCGGTTGTCAGCTGCAGCTCCACCG
Source organism: uncultured Eubacteriales bacterium (assembly GCA_900553135.1). Taxonomy (GTDB): domain Bacteria; phylum Bacillota; class Clostridia; order Oscillospirales; family Oscillospiraceae; genus Lawsonibacter. Next base: position 22,062 of record USCO01000012.1, read on the forward strand.
TCTGGGTATCGCTTTCCGCCGTGAAGGTCTGGTCGGCGTACAGATTGCTCCCCTGGGAGTCATTGCTGACCGTGACGCGATAGACGGTGCCCGCCGTCAGATACCCAAAGTCTACCTCCACTCTGGCAGTCTGGGGGTCCAGAACCCGGAAGCCCTCAATGGCGGCCCTGGGGGCGGAAGCGCTGCCGGATACGGCTCCTACGCCGTCCACCATCACTTTATCTCCGGTGTAACTGATGGCCAGCCGGTACTCCGTACCTCTCTGGATGCTCTGCCCCTCGGCCACCTTCATCTGGGCATACAGAGACCAGCGGCTGTCCTCGTAATTGCCCCGGATATCCCGGTAGGAGCCGGTGGACTGGGCCACCACGGTGTCTCCGTCCATGAGGGAGAAGGTCAGGCCCTCCAGCTCCTCCTCCCGCTCAAATCCATAGACCGACAGGGACAGATCCAGCGCCCGGACGCCGCTGTAGAAGTTGCTGATGACGGCGCTGGAAATCAGCAGCGCCCCGTCGCCCACGATCTCCATGGTGCCGGTGCAGGGGTAGAATTCGTTTCCCGCCGCCAGCCGGAGGGTGTAGCTGCCCACTGGCAGATCGGCAGCGTTATCAAACCGCGCCCCGGAAATGTAATAACGATCCGTTTCATAATCATAATCGGGGTAATAGCTGTTAATCGTATTGCTGGAGGCCCTGACATTGCCTTCCTTATCCAGCAGCTGAAGAATGCCGTTGGACGCCGGCCGCTCCGTCATATAGGATTCGCCGTCAGGGGTTTTGATGAGGGCTTTTCCGTTGAAGGAAAACGTCGTACTGCCCGCATAGGCATACGCGGAGCCTTCCTTGTTTTCCACCAACCCAAAGTTGGCGGTCCCGGCGACACCTTGGGGGGTCGGGGCTTCCTCCCCCTCCTCAATAACCGGCAGAAACAGTGTCTGCCCGGCCTCTGGCAGCGCCGCCGCCAGCGCCTGGGTCGGCAGCAGGCTCAGCAGCAGGCACACACTGAGCAGCATGGCCCACAGCCGCGTTCGCATTCGTCTCATAACATTTCTCCTCTCTTCCGGCATACAGCCGATGGTATTTTCTCATTTAGCATCAAATGAAAATGCTGTCAATAATGTAAGTTTTAACCAACCCAAAATTTTCTCACCAACGCAGCTTGGTTAAAAGTTACTTCGTTGACAGACCGTCTCCTGCGTGGTACGTTTTTTCAAAAAGGGGGGAGTCCTGTGGAGTTTACTGGAGCATATTGTCCCAAAGCCTTTGCCCGGTTTCTGATCCCGCTGATGGCGGCGGAGCTGTTCCAGCAGATCTACGGTCTCATCAACACTGCCGTGGTCAGCTGGGCCCTGGACGATACGGCTCTGGCAGTCATGGGGGCCTGCAGCGGCCTATTAGCCGTCCGGGGCAGAGTACTGGCCGGGATGTTTTATGGGTTCGGCATCTGCCTGGGTACGGCAGTGGGCAGCGGAGATCCCAGGCGGCTCCCTGCGGTTTTCTCTGCCGCTCTGCGGTATACCCTGGCCCTGTCCGCCCTGGGCCTGCTGGCCGCGCTGTGGGTGGAGGGACTGATGACGGTGGGCAATATCCCGCCCCAGCTGTGGGGGGCGGCGGCCCCCTATCTGATTCTCTCCTTTGCCGGGGCGGGCGCCACAGCCGCCAAGCTGCTGCTGATGGTACTGCTCCAGGCGGTGGGAGACACCGGCTATTTCAGCGCCCTGGCCGTCTTGGGGGCCGTGACCAACACGGCGCTGGTGGTGCTGCTCATTGGTCTGTGGAAAGGCGGCGTGGTCTGTGCGGCCTTGGCCACCCTGCTGACCAACGCTCTGCTGGCTTTGTTCCTGCTGCGATATCTCCGAAAAAAATGGCCCAATCTGCTCCGGACTGTCGCCGCCCGTGAGATCCCGGGGCCAATTTGGCGGGGACTGCTGCAAAACGGCGGCGCTAAAACCATCTACTTTTTTCTCAGCGCCCTGGGCGCTCTGGTGCTCCAGCGGGCGGTAAATACCCTGTCTCCCCAGCTGATTGCCGCCCAGACCATCGCCCTGTCCCTGCAGGCAGTCCTTATTGCACCCCAGGGGGAGCTGGGCACCGCCGCCGCTGTGATCACCGGCCAGAATGTTGGGGCAGGCAACTGGGGAAATATCCTTGCTTACCACCGGCGGTTGGTTCGTCTTTTTGTGTCTCTGGGCCTGATCGTGGCGGCGGCGGTCTGGCTTTGGGGAGGACCCCTGGTTGGGCTGGTGGCCGGGCCGGAACAGCCCCCTTCGATCACCCAAGCCGCTCTTTGGTGGCTTCGCCTCACAGTGCTGATGTTTCCGGTGAGCTTTGCCATTCTCTACCGCAACACCTTGCAGGCCCTGGGACAGTACGGCGGCGTGGTCGCCCTGGGCGGTATGGAGGTACTATGCAGCGCCGCTGCCGCCTGGGTCTTGGTGCCCGTCTTTGGCTATCTGGGCAGCGGGCTGGGTGTGGCGCTGAGCTGGGGCGCCTCCGCTCTTTTGGGACACACACTGTTTCGCCGGGCCTTGAGAGGAGGGGATGGAAATGAAGGCTGATCCCATCTGGCCGGAGGGTTTGCGCACGGATCGACTGCTTTCTCCCCAAGAGGGGTTAGCTTTGGGCCTGGACCGGGAACTCATCTGGAGCTGGAACCAAATCGTACTGCAAAGCCGGTATCCCGACACGCCCCCTGGGTTTTCCTATCGGGAGACACAGCAGCGGGCGGTGGCCCTCTGGAAGGAGCAGCATGACGCCTACCGAAAGGCCCGCACCCACGCACTCCATCCCAATCCCATTGCTCCCCCGGAGCAGTTTGTCGGGCGCGAGGAGGAACTGGAGAAACTCCACCGGCAGCTGGCTGGCGGGAGCGGTCCCGGCAGGGTGCTGCTCCACGGCATGGGCGGCCTGGGCAAGACCACCCTGGCCCGGGCCTACGCCACCCGGTTTGCCGAAGCCTACGACACGGTGCTGTGGCTGAATGTTCACCAAGACCTGACTCATACCTTCTGTGATGATGGGGAACTGACCATTGAAAACCTGTCCTGGCATTCCGGACAGTACGCCGATCAGGCCCAGTACTTCCGGAAAAAGTGGCAGGTGTTCACCGAGCTTTTGGAACAGCAGCGGGTGCTGCTGATTTTGGATGACATCAAGCAGCCCAAGGATCGCGTGTTCTCTCTGCTGTGGCAGCTGCCCTGCACTCTGCTGATGACCGGGCGGGTATGTGGGGCCGACTGGCCTGTGACGGCCTATCCCCTGTCCCCCCTGGACCGCAGGTATTGGCAGGCGTTTTACCACTGCTGCGGCCAGCCCCCTTCGACGCCTGAACAACGCCAACAGCTGGACACGTTCTGTGCCGCAGTGCAGGGCAATCCCCTTTTGATGCGTCTGGCGGTGTGCAATCCAGACCAGATTCCCACGCTCTCTGCCGGAAACGGCGATCTGACCCGCTATTTTATCCGCAAAACCCCGCTGAGCCAGACCGATATCCGGGCTCTGCGCTGCCTGGCGCTGCTGCCCGCAGGCGGCTTGGAAACCGGACGATTACTTCGGGCATCGGGGCTGAAGGCCTCCACCCTGGAGCGTCTGTGTGCCATGTCCTTGGTGTGGACCCGGCAGCAAAACGGGGAATCTATGTGTGGACTCCACCCCGTGATCGCGGAGAGTGTCTGGAGCTGCTATCCCCCTACCCCGGAAAACTGCCGCCGGTTTCTGCGTGGAATGCAGGAAGAATATGCCCATATCTGGGACGAGCCCTACGGAGAGGTGGTCAAAGCCATTCCCGTCTGCTTCGCTCTACTGGACGCCTGGCCCACGCCCCGGGCCTGGCTGGCCGACAGCTACGACGTTTTTGCCACCGTTTTGTGGATGGGGGGATATTTTGGGGAATCCCTGCAATACATGCTCCGACTCTACCACAGCTGCGAGGAGTCCTACGGGGCAGTACATCAGGTCACGGGCAGCATCGCCATGCGGGTGGGGGCGGTATACCACAATGGCATGCAATTCTCCAGCGCCAAACTGTGGTATCAAAAGGCGTTGGAAATCCTGCGGACCTGCAAACCCTGCAACGCCCTCTATTTCTACCGTCTGGCCCAGGCGGCCCACAAAATGTGCCGCAACGACCGCCACGAAGGAAGGTACGTCTCGGCGGCGGACTACTGCCGGGAAGCTCTGGAGGCCTTCGGTCGGTATGAAGCACTGGTTGGTACCCTCCCTCTCCCCCACCGGAAAACCGGGTATTTTCTGCATCTGGAGCAGGCCAAGCTGCTGGCCTGCCAAAAGGATTCCCGGCGGGCCCTAGAGGTGTGCCAAAAGCTGCGAAAGGACTTCGGCGCGGAGCCATTCCGGGAGCAGCAGCACTTCGGCGTAGAGGTGGACCTTCTCCGGGCGGAGATCCTGCTCCAACAGGGCGCGTCCCAGGCGGCCATGGAGCTTGCCCGTCACTGTATGGCGGTCACCCAGGCCTTGCGGGGTGAGACCGCCAAAGAAACCTTGAGCTGCCAGGAAATTTTGGCAGACGCCTGGGCTGCCGCCGGAGAGACAGAGCCAGCCAGAGCGCTGTACCGTCAAATTCTGGGGAAGCTGGCCCAATATTATCCCCGTCAGACACAATGGTATGAGGTGCTTCGGAAAAAGGAAGCATCCCTTTGAGCCGGGAGGAGCAGAATGGAACAGGAGCAAAAAGATACCTTAAATTGGCTGGAAGAAACGATGGTCCTCTGCACGGAACTCGGGCAGGAGTCCCGGGAGACGGTCTGGATTCGGGATCGATTTGAGGACGTGGCCCGCTCCCAAAATCTAAGCGGGCGGGGCGCGCTGGACCGGCTGGTCTTTGCCCGGCTGTACGGGCGTCCGCCGGAGAAAAGCACCAAGCAGCTGCCCATTCGATACTGGCGCACCGGGCGGCACAAACCCCAGAGCCGGGAGCAATGCCTGGCCCTGGGGCGGGCGCTGGCGCTGGATGAGGCAGGCACCGCCTTTCTCCTGCAAGGCTACTACGACAGCGCCGATCGGATTTTCTCTCCCACCGATCATCAGGACCCGGTCTACCGCCGGCGCAGAAGCTATTTGGAAGCTCTGGAGACCCAATACCTGGCCGCGGTCCACCCGCTGGAACTGGAGCGACTGAATATCCCCTGGGAAAAACCGGGGGAATATCTGCGCCACTGCTATGTCCAGGACGCCCGGCAGTATGTGGATACCAAAAACAAACTGGACGGGACCAGCCACCTCAACAGCGCAAACTACGTCAATGAGTTTCAGCGTCTGCGCTTTCTCCTGGGGGAGATCCCCAGAAAGACGATGCTGCGCCACTTGTTTTTGCTGTCCGCCCCCTTTGTCTCCCGCTCCCTCCTGGACCAGGGATTGGAGACCCTTGGATATTGCCCGCTTGATGAGCAGCACGAGAGCCGCTTTGGCGAGCGGACCGATTTTCTGGTCCTGCGCCTGCTGGAGCGGTATCAGCAGGCGTGCCGGGGACAGACGCCCTCCTGCTGTCGCGCATGGCTCCGCCGCACCTGCCGCCTGATGGACGCTTTTCTCCTGCACCAGGGGCACCCGGAGCTGCGTTTTCTCCACTTCAAGACCCTGGATGGGGAAAAGAAAAAGGCGCGGTAATAGGGGCAGAAGGCTCTATCCCGGAACGCGAAAGTTTGCTTTCGCATCGGAAATACATAAGGCAGATCTACAGCGCAGCTGACTGGTTTTCTATGCACCAGTCAGCTGCTTTTTTCCTATTTCTTGCGCAAAGCAAGAAAAAAGCAAGGATTTTATCCCGCGCCGCAGGGCAATTCTATGGTATGATAGAGAAACCCTGCGGAGGTGAGACCATGAAACAAACCCCTATCGCCCATCGGCGTGTACTGGATTACGCATACCGGGACCTTGACACCCTGTTCCGGGACTTCCATATCACCGACCAAGGCTACAGCGACGAACAGGCAGAGGAAAGCCGCACTCGATACGGCACCAACCGCCTGTCCGGCCGGGCCTCGGACACGGTGCTCTACCGTCTGAGACGGGCTTTTCTCAACCCCTTTACCATCATTCTATTTGTGCTGGCTTGCATCTCCTTTTTGACCGATGTGGTGCTGGCCTCCAATTTCAGCCGCAATATCACCACGGTGGTCATTATCCTGTGGATGCTGCTCATCAGCGGGGCGGTGCGGTTTACCCAGGAGCTGCGGGCCAAGCGTGTGGCAGACCGTCTGACGGGGATGATCGCTTCCACCGTACTGGTGCGCCGGAACGGCGCGTGGGTCCGGTGCTCCTCCACCGAACTGGTGGTGGGGGATCTGGTTCGCTTGTCCGCTGGCGACCGCGTTCCCGCGGATATCCGGCTCACCGCGGCCAAGGATCTATTTGTCTCCCAGTCGGTCATCACCGGGGAGAGCGAAATTCTGGAGAAAACCGCCGACACCCTTTCCCCCGACGGGGACCGCTCCTACGCCGGATACCGTAACCTTGTCTTTATGGGCTCCGCCCTTACCGGCGGCAGCGGCGAGGGCGTGGTGCTGGCTGTAGGCGAGGACACCGTCTACGGCGGCTTTGCCATGGCGGAGTCCTCCCGGAAGCATGGCTTTGACCAGGGGGCCAACTCCATTGCCTGGGTGCTCATCCGCTTTATGGCGGTTCTTATCCCGGTGGTACTGATCGCCTGCGGCCTCACCAAGGGCGACTGGGTCTCTGCGTTTCTCTTTGCCCTGTCCGTTGCCGTGGGCCTGACCCCAGAAATGCTGCCCATGGTCATCAACGCCTGCCTGGCCAAGGGCAGCGCGGCCATGGGGAAAAAGCAGACGGTGGTGAAAAACATCAACGCCATGCAGGGCTTCGGCAGCATGGATATTCTGTGCGTGGACAAGACGGGCACCCTCACTGGGGACCAGATCACCCTGGAATACTACATGGACATTCTGGGCAACGAGAGCCAAAAGGTGCTGGATCTGGCCTATTTGAACAGTCTTTATCACACCGGAGTGAAAAATCACCTGGACAGCGCCCTGCTGCAATGCCGCCGGATGCCGGGCCATGAGTGCTACTTTCAGGAACTCGAAGAGCAGCACCAAAAGCTGGACGAACTGCCCTTTGACTACGAGCGCCGGTTTGCCAGCGTGCTGGTCCGTCGCGGGGAGGAACGGCTGCTGCTGGTCAAGGGCAGCATTGAGGAAGTCTGCCGCCGGTGCGGCAGCGTGGAGTACAGGGGACAGCGCCAGGAATTCTCCGGCGATGGACAGGCGAGCGTCCGGGCCATTGTGGACGAGATGCTGGAGGACGGCATGAAGGTGCTGGCGGTGGCCTACAAGCCTCTGAATCAGGAAACCTTGTCCCAGGAGGACGAGCACGACCTCATCCTCCTGGGTTACCTGGCCTTCTTTGATGCCCCCAAGGAGAGCGCCGCCGGGGCCCTGGAAAAACTGCGGCAGCTCCATGTGGGGGTGCGGGTGCTGACGGGGGATCACCGGGACATTGCCGTCTCCGTGTGCCGCAGGCTGGGTATCGACACCGCTCAGACTCTGACAGGCAGTGAGCTGGAACAGCTGGACGAGGAGAAACTGCCCATCAAAGTAGAGCGCACCACCCTATTTGCCGAGCTCTCCCCCAGACAGAAGGTGCAGGTGGTGCAGCTGCTCCGCTCCAACGGGCACACCGTGGGCTTTCTGGGGGACGGCATGAACGACCTGCCCGCCATTGTGGAGGCGGACGTGGGCATCTCCGTGGACACCGCGGCGGAGGCCGTCAAGGAAGGGGCCGACGTGATCCTGCTGAAAAAGGACCTGAATGTGCTGGAGGAAGGCATTCAGGAGGGGCGGCGGGCCTTTGCCAACGTGTCCAAGTACATCAAGATCACGGCCTCCTCCAACTTCGGCAACATTCTCTCCATTGTGGTGGCCAGCGTCTTTCTGCCCTTTTTCCCCATGACCTCCCTGCAGCTCTTGCTGCTGAACCTGCTCTATGATATCCTGTGCCTGGTTCTTCCCTGGGACCACGTGGACCAGGAGACCTGTTCCCGGCCCCTGGAGTGGTCGGGCCGGACCCTGGGCCGCTTTATGCGCTTTTTCGGTCCCATCAGTTCCTTTTTTGACATTCTCACCTTCGCTTATCTCTTCTTCGTGCTGTGTCCCGCAGTGTGCGGAGGGAGCCTTGTCGCTCTGGCCGGGAGCGAAGCAGGCCTTCGCTTTATTGCCCTGTTTCAAACCGGGTGGTTTTTGGAGTCCATGTGGACCCAGGTACTGATCCTCCACCTGCTGCGCACCCCAAAAGTGCCCCTGGTGCAGAGCCGCCCCTCCCGGCCAGTGATGTGGGTCACCCTGCTGGGCACCCTGTTCTTTACCATTTTGACCTTCACCCCCGCCGGTGGCCCCCTGGGGCTCACCCCGCTGCCCCCGGTCTATTTCGGCTTTCTGGCCCTTGTGGTGGCGCTGTATTTGCCCTGGGTCACCCTGGCCAAAAGCCGCTACATCCGCCGCCACGGGGAACTGCTGTAAGAAAGGAGGAATCTGGAATGAAAAAACATATCGGGTTTATCACGCTGGATTTCTCCCTCACCAACTGGCTCACCCAGGCCCTGCGCACCGCGCCCCCCACCCACGCGGCCCAGGAGCTGCTGGAGGGACTGAACGACCTGGTAAGCGGCAGCGCGGAATCTCTCATGCTGGAGCTGGGAGAGGAGGGACACGAGCCTATCTCGGAGGACACCCTCCGCTGCGGAGGCCTTACCATCGACCTGCGGCTGCGCCGTGTCAGCCGGGAGGGCGCGGAAATTTCCCTGACACCAAAGGAATTTGATATTCTATACTTCCTGGCCCGGAACCGGGGCGAGGTCTTTACCAAGGAGCAGATCTACCAGGCCGTGTGGGAGCGGGACTATCTGCTGGATGACAGCAACATCATGGCTTTCATCCGCAAACTGCGCAAGAAAATCGAGCCCAACCCCGACGCTCCCCAGTACATCCTCACCATCTGGGGCATCGGCTACAAATTCAACGACAAGCTGGAGCAATAAATCCTTACCAAATCGCAAGAAAATCGCAAGGTTTTGGCCATGTGATTTTTCTTGCGGTTTTTTTATACTTTCCTAGGACTCAGGAAGGG
>USCO01000013.1 GCA_900553135.1 uncultured Eubacteriales bacterium
CTCGTACTGATCCTCACCCCCCTGAACTTCCTGTTTGCCCATTGGAAGCGCCTGCTGTCCCTGGTGTTCCGCAACGGCGGTGAGGACGGCATCACCGAAGAAGAGCTGGTGGGCATGGTGGACCAGGCGGAGAACGAGGGCGGTCTGGACCAGCACGAGAGCGATCTTATCCGCAACGCCATCGAGTTCAACGACCTGGAGGTCTCTGAGATCCTCACCCCCCGTGTGGACCTGGTTGCGGTGGAGGACGACTTCACCATGGAGCAGGCGGCCTCCCTGTTTGTGGAGAGCGGCTACTCCCGTCTGCCTATTTATCACGACAGCATCGATAACATCATCGGCGTCATCCATGAAAAGGACTTCTACGCCGCCCGTTACCGCGGCGAGACCGACCTCACCAAACTGAAGGCCCCCGTGCTGTACACCACGGGCAACACCAAGATCTCCGAGCTGCTGCGCATCCTCCAGAAGAACAAGGCCCACATGGCCGTGGTGGTGGATGAGTACGGCGGCACCGAGGGCATCGCTACCCTGGAGGACATCGTGGAGGAGCTGGTGGGCGAGATCTGGGACGAGCACGACGAGGTCATCGAGACCTTCCAGAAGCAGTCCGACGGCAGCTATCTCATTGCCTGTTCCGCCGATCTGGACGACATGTACGACCTGTTCCAGGTGAAGGGCACCTGCGAGGCCGCCACCGTCTCCGGCTGGGTCATGGAGCAGGTGGGCCGCGTCCCCGAGGAGGGCGACCACTTCCAGGCTGAGGGTCTGGACGTCACCGTCACCAAGGTGGAGCACCGCCGTGTCCTGGAAGTCCGGGTCCAGGTGCTGGAAGAGCCCGAACCGGAAAAGGAGTCCCGGAACCGGGAAAAGGACAAGAAGCAATAACATTTTCCCCTGAAAAACCCAAACGCGCCCGGCTGCGACAGGCAGCCGGGCGCGTTTTCTCTTCCCGCTCTTTTGCCGGAAACGGCAAAAAATCAGGGCTGTTTTTTCCAAAATTGCAACAAAAATAGGTTGACAAAATCTTGCCAACCGTAGTAAAATAAAATGCTTCTATGTTTCCCGTAACAGAGCACAGTCCCCCATCCTCTGTTTCGAGTGTAGCATAGCCCCCTGGAAAAGGCAAGAGAAACATTTTAGTTTCAAGCAACGTGGTCGGGTGTGCGATTTTTGCTTCTCCCCTAAAATTGTCTAATATAGACAAAGAGAGGGGCGGTTTTCCCCACATTCAGACCGGAAATCAGTGGATCCACCCGTTTAGTCAAGAAGAAAGCGAGTTGATTTTTAGAATGGTCAAGGACGTGTACTACGGCAAGACCCTGCGTAAGAGCTTTGCCCGCTACGAGGAGATCCTGGACATGCCCAACCTGCTGGAGGTCCAAAAGAAGTCCTACCAGTGGTTCCTGGACACCGGCCTTCGCGAGGTGTTCAAGGACGTAGCCGCCATCACCGACTACGCCGGCAACCTGGAGCTCTCCTTCATCGACTACTCCATGGACGAGAAGCCCAAGTACGACGTGGAGGAGTGCAAGGCCCGTGACGCCACCTACGCCGCTCCCATCAAGGTGAAGGTGCGTCTGCGCAACAAGAGCACCGAGGAGATCAAGGAGCAGGAGATCTTCATGGGCGACTTCCCCATCATGACCAACTCCGGCACCTTTGTCATCAACGGCGCTGAGCGTGTCATTGTCTCCCAGATCGTCCGTTCCCCCGGCATGTACTACACCCGCACCGCCGACAAGGCCGACAACCTCACCTTCGCCACCACCGTCATCCCCTACCGCGGCGCCTGGCTGGAGTATGAGACCGACCTGTCCGACGTGTTCTATGTCCGCATCGACAAGAACCGCAAGCTGCCCGTCACCTGCCTGATCCGTGCCGTGGGTCCCAAGACCGACGCCGAGATCCTGGAGCTGTTCGGCGAGGACGAGCGCATCGTGGCCACCCTGGAGAAGGACTCCTGCAAGTCCTACGAGGAGGCCCTGCTGGAGATCTACCGCAAGCTGCGCCCCGGCGAGCCCCCCACGGTGGACTCCGCCGAGAGCCTGATCAACGCCACCTTCTACGACCCCCGGCGCTACGACCTGTCTGCTGTGGGCCGCTACAAGTTCAACAAGAAGATGAACATCGCCACCCGGCTCACCGGCCAGACTCTGGCCCTGCCCGTGGCCGACCCCCGCACCGGCGAGATCATCGCTGAGGCCGGCGAGACCCTCACCCGTGAGCGCGCCCGCGAGCTGGGCGCCCGGGGCGTCAACGAGGTCATCCTGGACTGCGACGGCAAGCAGGTGAAGGTGTTCTCCAACAACATGGTGGACATGAAGGGCTTCGTGGACTTCGATCCCGAGGAGTGCGGCGTCACCGAGATGGTCTCCTTCCCCGTGCTGTGCGCCCTGCTGGAGCAGTTCTCCGGCGAGGAGCTCAAGGAGCAGATCACCGCCCACCTGGACGACCTGATTCCCAAGCACATCACCCGCGAGGACATCATGGCCTCCATCAACTACCTCAACTGCCTGGCTCACGGCGTGGGCACCCCCGATGACATCGACCATCTGGGCAACCGCCGCCTGCGCTGCGTGGGCGAGCTGATCCAGAACCAGTTCCGCATCGGCTTCAGCCGCATGGAGCGCGTCATCCGCGAGCGTATGACCACTCAGGATCTGGACGTGGTCACCCCCCAGAGCCTCATCAATATCCGGCCCGTCACCGCCGCCATCAAGGAGTTCTTCGGCTCCTCCCCCCTGAGCCAGTTCATGGACCAGACCAACCCCCTGGCTGAGCTGACCCACAAGCGCCGTCTGTCCGCTCTGGGCCCCGGCGGTCTGAGCCGTGACCGCGCCTCCTTCGACGTGCGAGACGTTCACTACAGCCACTATGGCCGTCTGTGCCCCATTGAGACCCCCGAAGGTCCCAACATCGGCCTGATCTCCTACCTGGCCTCCTACGCCCGCATCAACCGCTACGGCTTCATCGAGACCCCCTACCGCAAGGTGGACAAGGCCACCGGCCAGGTCACCGATGAGATCGAGTATATGACCGCCGACGTGGAGGACGAGTACACCGTCTGCCAGGCCACCGAGCCCGTGGACGAGAACAACCGCTTCGTCAACGAGCGTATCACCTGCCGCCGCCGCAACGAGATCATCTCTGTGCCCGCCGCCCAGGTTGACTACGTGGACGTGTCCCCCAAGATGATGGTGTCCATCGCCACCGCCATGATCCCCTTCCTGCAGAACGACGACGCCAACCGTGCTCTGATGGGCGCCAACATGCAGCGTCAGGCCGTGCCTCTGCTCCGTCCCGAGGCCCCCATCGTGGCCACCGGCCAGGAGCACAAGAACTGCATCGACTCCGAGGTCGCCATCCTGGCTGAGGGTCCCGGTACCGTCACCAAGGTGTCTGCCCGGTATATCACCGTGAAGTACGACGACGGCCAGACCAAGGATTACCGTCTGACCAAGTACCTGCGCTCCAACCACGGCACCTGCATCAACCAGCGGCCCATCGTGAACATCGGCCAGCGGGTTGAGTTCCAGGACGTGCTGGCCGACGGTCCCTCCACCGACCGTGGCGAGATCGCTCTGGGCCGCAACATTCTCATGGGCTTCATGACCTGGGAAGGTTACAACTACGAGGACGCCATCCTGCTCAACGAGCGCATGGTGAAGGAGGACGTGTTCACCTCCATCCACATCGAGGAGTATGAGCTGGAGGCCCGCGACACCAAGCTGGGCCCCGAGACCATCACCCGCGACATCCCCAACGTGGGCGAGGACGCCCTGCGGGATCTGGACGAGCACGGCATCATCCGCGTGGGCGCCGAGGTCCACGCCGGCGACTACCTGGTTGGTAAGGTCGCCCCCAAGGGCGAGGCCGAGGCCACCGCGGAGGAGAAGCTGCTGCGGGCCATCTTCGGTGAGAAGGCCCGTGAGGTCCGTGACACCTCCCTGAAGGTGCCCCACGGTGAGAGCGGCACCATCGTGGACGTGAAGATCTTTACCCGCGAGAACGGCGACGAGCTGTCTCCCGGCGTCAACCAGGTGGTCCGTGTCTACATCGCCCAGAAGCGTAAGATCTCTGTGGGCGACAAGATGGCCGGCCGTCACGGTAACAAGGGTGTTGTGTCCCGCATTCTGCCCCAGGAGGATATGCCCTTCCTGCCCGACGGCACCCCCCTGGACATCGTGCTGAACCCCCTGGGCGTGCCTTCCCGTATGAACATCGGTCAGGTGCTGGAGGTCCATCTGGGCTACGCCGCCAAGACCCTGGGCTGGAAGGTTGCCACCCCCATCTTCAACGGCGCCACCGAGGCCGACATCCAGGAGTGCCTGAAGATGGCCGGTCTGGCCCGCGAGGTGGGCGTTGACGAGCCCCTCATCGGCAAGCAGCTCTACGTGGTGGAAGAGGAAGGCGCTGAGATGCGCGCCCTCACCCCCGAGGAGATGGCCGACGGCGAGAAGGTCTTCCAGTGGCAGCAGGAGCGCAAGCTGCGCCTGGTGGACGGCAAGAACTGGCTGTACGACGGCCGCACCGGCCGCCGCTTTGATAACCCCGTCACCGTGGGTTACGTTTACTTCCTGAAGCTGCACCACCTGGTGGATGATAAGATCCACGCCCGTGCCACCGGTCCCTACTCCCTGGTTACCCAGCAGCCTCTGGGCGGCAAGGCCCAGTTCGGCGGCCAGCGCTTCGGCGAGATGGAGGTGTGGGCCCTGGAGGCTTACGGTGCCGCTTACACCCTGCAGGAGATCCTGACCGTGAAGTCCGACGACGTCACCGGTCGTGTCAAGACTTACGAGGCCATTGTCAAAGGCCACAACGTACCCAAGCCCGGTGTGCCTGAGTCCTTTAAGGTTCTCATCAAGGAGCTGCAGTCTCTGTGTCTGGACATGAAGGTCCTGGACGCCGACGGCAACGAGATCGAACTGAAGGACGAGGACGAGGACACCTATCAGCCCGGCGCCCGGGACGACTACTACCGGGACGACGAGGACTTCGGCTACCAGAAGGACGCCGACTTCGCCGCTGCCGGAGGCTTCACCTTCAAGGGTCAGAGCGACGACGATGACCTGACGGTGGAGCTGGAGGAGACCGGCTCTGACGAGGAGCTGCTCTCCGACGAGGACTATGAGTAATAAGGGAGGAGTCTGAAGAATGAGTTACGCTGAGTTTGACGCCATCCAAATTGGCATCGCCTCCCCCGAGCAGATCCGCCAGTGGTCTTACGGCGAGGTCAAGCGCCCCGAGACCATCAACTACCGCACCCTGAAGCCCGAGAAGGACGGCCTGTTCTGTGAAAAGATCTTTGGCCCCACCAAGGACTGGGAGTGTAACTGCGGTAAGTACAAGAAGATCCGCTACAAGGGCAAGATCTGTGACCGCTGCGGCGTGGAGATCACCCGCGCCAAGGTGCGCCGCGAGCGTATGGGCCACATTGAGCTGGCCGCCCCCGTCTCCCACATCTGGTACTTTAAGGGCATCCCCTCCCGGATGGGCCTGCTGCTGGACATCAGCCCCCGTATCCTGGAGAAGGTGCTGTACTTCGCCAGCTATATCGTAATTGACCCCGGCTTCACCCCCCTGTCCAAGAATCAGATCCTCTCCGAGAAGGAATATCGGGACATGCGGGAGAAGTACGAGGATGACTTTGACGCCGGCATGGGCGCCGAGGCTGTCAAGAAGCTGCTGCAGGACATCGACCTGGAGAAGCTCTCCGAGCAGCTGCGCAAGGAGCTGAAGGACGCCTCCGGCCAGAAGAAGGCCCGCATCGTCAAGCGTCTGGAAGTGGTGGACGCCTTCCGTCTCTCCGGCAACAAGCCCGAGTGGATGATCATTGACGTGCTGCCCGTCATTCCCCCCGAGATCCGGCCCATGGTTCCCCTGGACGGCGGCCGCTACGCCTCCTCCGACCTGAACGACCTGTACCGCCGGGTCATCAACCGCAACAATCGTCTGAAGCGTCTGATCCAGCTCAACGCCCCCGACATCATCGTGCGCAACGAGAAGCGCATGCTCCAGGAGGCCGTGGACGCCCTCATTGACAACGGCCGCCGCGGCCGCGCCGTCACCGGTGCCAACAACCGCGCCCTGAAGTCTCTGTCCGACATGCTGAAGGGTAAGCAGGGCCGCTTCCGTCAGAACCTGCTGGGTAAGCGTGTTGACTACTCCGGCCGTTCCGTTATCGTGGTCGGCCCCAGCCTGAAGATCTATCAGTGCGGTCTGCCCAAGGAGATGGCCATCGAGCTGTTCCGCCCCTTCGTTATGAAGAAGCTGGTGGACGACGGCCTGGCCAACAACATCAAGGCCGCTAAGAAGATGGTGGAGAAGAGCGAGCCCGCCATTTGGGACGCTCTGGAGTTCGTCATCAAGGAGCACCCCGTGATGCTCAACCGCGCCCCTACCCTGCACCGTCTGGGTATCCAGGCCTTCGAGCCCGTGCTGGTTGAGGGCCGCGCCATCAAGCTGCACCCCCTGGTGTGTACCGCCTTTAACGCCGACTTCGACGGCGACCAGATGGCCGTTCACGTGCCCCTGTCCGCCGAGGCTCAGACCGAGGCCCGCATCCTGATGCTGTCCGCCAACAACCTGCTGCGGCCCCAGGACGGCGGCCCCGTCACCATCCCCTCTCAGGATATGATCCTGGGTGCCTACTACCTCACCTACACCCGCGATGAGGGCAGCCTGGGCCACTGCTTCGCCGACAAGGACGAGGCCATGCTGGCCTACGACTCCGGCATCGTGACCCTGCACACCCCCATCAAGGTGCGTATGTTCCGCGAGGTGGACGGCGTCATGCGCCACAAGCTGGTTGAGACCTCTGTGGGCCGCCTCATCTACAACGAGGCCATTCCCCAGGATCTGGGCTTTGTGGACCGCACCGATCCCGAGACCATGTTCGACCCCGAGATCAACTTCGTGGTGGGCAAGAAGCAGCTGGGCAAGATCATCGACAAGTGCATCACCAAGCACGGCTTCACCGTCTCCGCCGGCGTTCTGGACGCCATCAAGGACCTGGGCTACCACTACTCCACCCGTGGTTCTCTGACCGTCGCCATCGCCGATATGACCGTGCCTCAGAAGAAGTACGAACTCATCGGCGAGACCGAGAAGGAGATCATCAAGATCGACCGGCAGTACCGCCGCGGTCTCATTACCAACGACGAGCGTTACCGTCTGTCTGTTCAGGCCTGGGAAAAGACCACCGCCGACGTGACCGTGGCCCTGCAGGAGTCCATGGACCGCTACAATCCTATCTTCATGATGGCTGATTCCGGCGCCCGTGGTTCTATGGCTCAGATCCGTCAGCTGGCCGGTATGCGTGGCCTGATGGCCGATACCTCCGGCCGTACCATCGAGATCCCCATTAAGGCGAACTTCCGTGAGGGTCTGTCCGTGCTGGAGTACTTCATCTCCTCCCGAGGCGCCCGAAAGGGCATGGCCGATACCGCTCTGCGTACCGCCGACTCTGGTTACCTGACCCGTCGTCTGGTCGACGTCTCTCAGGAGGTCATCATCCGTGAGCCCGACTGCGGCACCGACGACGGCATCGAGGTCAGCGAGATCCAGGAGCACGGCCAGGTCATCGAGACCTTCGCCGAGCGTATCCACGGCCGCTATCCCTCCCACGACATCGTGGACCCCCAGACCGGCGAGGTCCTCTTCACCCGCGACACCATGCTGCGCAAGGAGAACGCCGACCTGCTGGAGAGCCATGGCATCCACAGCGTGAAGATCCGCTCCGTGCTGACCTGCCGCGCCCGCAGCGGTGTGTGCGCCAAGTGCTACGGCATCAACCTGGCCATCGGCGAGCCTGTGGGCGCCGGCGAGGCTGTCGGTATCATCGCCGCTCAGTCCATCGGTGAGCCCGGTACTCAGCTGACCATGCGTACCTTCCATACCGGCGGCGTGGCCGGCGGCGATATCACGCAGGGTCTTCCCCGAGTCGAAGAGCTGTTCGAGGCCCGCAAGCCCAAGAAGATGGCTCAGCTGGCCGAGATCGGCGGCCATGTCACCATTGAGGAGACCAAGCGCAACGTTATGTGCAACGTGACCATCACTGCCAACGACGGCGAAGTGGTGACCTACGCGCTGCCTTACTCCGCCGGTCTCCGGGTAAAGGACGGCGACACCGTGGAGAAGGGCTTCCAGCTCACTGAGGGCGCTCTGTCTCCCCACGAGGTGCTGCGCATCCGCGGCCTGTCCGAGTGCCACAACTACCTCATCCGCGAGGTGCAGAAGGTGTACCGTCAGCAGGGCGTTGACACCAACGATAAGCACATCGAGGTTATCATCCGTCAGATGATGCGCAAGGTCCGCGTGGAGGACGCCGGCGATTCCGATCTGCTGTCCGGCTCCACCATCGACATCATCGAGTTCCTGGATGCCGAGCAGGCGGTCAAGGACCGTATCGCTGCCGGCGAGAAGAACGAGATGGGCGAGGAGCTGCGCCTGCCCACCTGCACCCGTCTGCTCATGGGTATCACCAAGGCCTCTCTGGCCACCGAGTCCTTCCTGTCCGCCGCCTCCTTCCAGGAGACCACCAAGGTCCTCACCGAGGCTGCCATCAAGGGCAAGGTTGACCACCTGCTGGGCCTGAAGGAGAACGTCATCATCGGTAAGCTGATCCCCGCCGGTTCCGGCCTGACTCAGTACCGCAAGTATGACACCTTCGACGACGAGGGCAACCTCACCGCTCAGAAGAGCGGCGGCATCGTGGCCGACGCTCTGGAGGCCCTGGAGGACATCGACGCTCCCGAGGAGGAGGAGTCCCTCTTTGAGGAGGGCGCCATCTCCATGGAGCCTGAGGATCAGTCTTCTGACGAGCCCACCCTGTAAATAACGAAAACAGCCCCCTGAGAAATCAGGGGGCTGTTTTTATGTGGAAAACGCTATTTGACTGCACAAAAAAGAACGCCCGGAGCAACGCTCCGGACGTTCTTTGTATTCCAGTGATTTACTTGGTGATCTGGAAGGAACGGGTGATGGGGGCAGCCATGTAGTTGCCGCCCAGGATGCAGACGGTGACCACATAGCGGCCGGGCTCAGTGGGAGGCGTGGTGGTGCTGGAGTAGATCTTCCACTTGCTGGTAAAGCCAGAGTAGAGATAGTGCACGCCGCTCTGATCCACAGTCACATCGCCGTTGTAGCTGAGGGTAGCGCCGAAATTGAAGTTCTTGGCCTGCTCAGCAGTCAGCTTTCCGCCGGAGATCTCCTGGTTCCAGGTCAGGTTGGCGCCGCTGAGACGCATCTTCACCAGCAGGAAGCCGATGCCCACGCCGGTCTCATAGTTCTTGCTGTCGGTGACAACGGCAACGGTGTACAGGCCGGCCCGGTTGGGAGTACCAAAGGAGATGCGCACGCTGTCCAGGAGACCGGGCAGCTTGTTGATGACGGTCAGGATCTGGCCGAAGGTGCCGGTGTCGATGTTCAGCTTGTCCAGCAGGTCCAGCAGCTCCTGGGTGCTCAGCAGCTGACGCAGCTCGCCCACGGTGACACCGTCATTCATCATCTGAGTCAGAGTCTTCTGGCCCAGGCCTTCCAGGACCTTGTCGATGGCCTGGATGATCAGAGAGTTATCGGTGTAGCGCTCGGGCAGATCCAGGTAGATGCCGGTGGTAACGTTGCTGGTCACGCCGGCGTAAATGGTGTAGAGGTCAAACTTGTCGTTGGGGTCCAGGGTGATGAAGTTCTCAGGCAGTGCCTCGTCGGCATAGATGTTGGTGGAGTTCACCTTCACAGACACCTTGGCCTTGTTGACGGTGACGGTGCCCTGAGTGAATTCACTGGGCCGGTACTCAGCGTCGCCCTTATAGCTGACGCGGATCTGCTGGTTCTCACCGGCGCCCATCTGGGGGAACTGGCCCAGAACAGTGCCGCCGATGCTGTACACCTTGCCCTCAATGGGAACCCACTGGGTGAGGGTATCGTTGTTGATGATGTTGCCCAGGCCAGGGAATTTCTCAAGCAGACCGCCGAGGTCCACATTCAGACCGGTCTCGGCATCGGTGAGCTTGGCCTTGTACTCAATGGTAAAGTTGTCGATGCTCAGGTTCTCCTTGGCGGGCAGGGTGGAGTTCTCCCAGTCAATGGCATTGTCAAAGATGGCCTGCTTCATGGCATTGACGTCCATGTTGTAGGTGAAGGAGACGCCCTCCTTCAGGGCCACGGTGCTGGCAGCACGGCTGTCAGTGGTGGTCACCTCCACGGTGACGGAATTGCCCTTGAACTCCTGGTTGCCAGCCCAGGAGATACGGATCTCCCAAGTGCCGGTGCCGAACTTCACCAGACCGGTGAGGTCGGTCTCGTTGAGGGGCTTGAAGGTATCCGTGATACCGGTCTTGTCCACATTGTACTCCACGGTCACATCCTCAGCGGTGAGGCCGGTGGGGTTGGTAGTGGAAGCCACCACGGCATTGTAGATGGCGGCGGCGGTGGCATCATAGTTATAGCCCTGGTCGGCAGTGAAGACTATGCCCACCTCGTAGGGGCCCTCGTTCAGGTTGAACTGGACCTTCTCGCGGTCCTTCACAGTAATGGTAGCCTCGATGGTGGTGGGGGCGTACTGCTGGTTACCGGCAAAGAAGATGCGGATCTTCTGATCGCCGGCGGAGATGGCGGGCCAAGTCAGAAGGGTACCCTTCTCGCCCTCCAGAGACACATACTTTGCATCAACATCAGTGACCGCCTTGGTGTAGTAAGTAATGGTCACATTGTCCGCGGTGAGAACATCGGAGGAATCCACCACAGCGCTGAAGATGGCATCCTGCAGAAGGTCATAATCCACCTCCATGTCCTCGCCCACAGCCAGGGTCACGGCGTCATAGGTTTCATTCAGGATATAGGGAGCCTCGGGCCGCTCGGTGATGGTGACAGTGGTCTCGGCGGAAGTGCCGTAGATGGTTTCGGTGCCGTCGTAGGAAATGCGGATCTTCTGCTGGCCCACGGGAATAGCGGGGTAGGTTACAGAAACTCCCATTACAGTGCCGCTACCACCTTCCAGAGGCATCCAGGCTTTACCCAAGTCGCCAACAGAGCCAGTCGTGGCAGTAGCGTAATACTCGATGGTCACATCATCCACAGTCAGTTCGGGATTGGTAGAAGCCACCACGGTGTCGAAGATAGCAGTATACAGGGTGTCGTAGTCCACAGTTGCATCCGCCTTATAGGGCATAGCCACTTCACAGCCCTCATCCAGGGTAATGCTGGAGGACAGCTTGGCAACCTTGTCCAGCTTAACCTCACCCTCGGTGCCGACCAGTCGGACCCGGTAGGTAGCGTCTTCATTGGCCGCCAGGGCGGGATGCTTGTAGGTAACCTTGATCCACTCCCCGGTCTGGCTCTCAAACCCGTTGATGGAGCCCCAAGCTTCATGAGGGATAAGTCCAGTTTTTACATCTTTTCCTTCACAGTAATACTCCCACTCCAGGCTCTTGGCATCCACCTCATCGGCGTTGGACACCAGGGCTTTGCACAGGATCTCTTTCACCTGCTCCTCAGTCGCATTGCTGGGAATCACCGCGGAGCCGTCTTTCAGCTGAGGGGTAACCTCCTGCTGAACCTCGGCCACAATCTGGTCGGATTCCTGCTCCGCCGCCAGGGCGGTGAGGGGGGCGCCACACTGCAGCAGTGTCAGCGCCGCCAGAAAGCCCGCGAGCTTACTGACAAATCTTCCATTTCTCATGTTCGCTCTCCCTTTAATGTAAAATATTGCCTTTCACAGGCAATGCTTACTATACCATTTTGCAGGAAAAGCGTCAAGAATGACTGGCCAATTTCTTCCTATTTTTAGCCCCTCTTTTTCCGAAACCGGACCACCAGTTCCCACAGCCTAAAGGCCGCCAGAGGCAGGAGCCATGCCGCGGCTCCCCGCAGGACCAACAGCAGGGAAAGTCTGGTAATTCCGGCTTTTTGCAGGCATTCCGTCACGATAGTCAGCACCAGACAGTGAGAGAAGAACACAAACAGGGACGCCCGATGCAGAAAGGCCAGGGCCCGGCGCAGCCAGCCTTCCTTCTCCGCCAGAAACCGGCACAGACACAGCAGCAGCCCAATAAAGCACAGGTTGGAAGCAATCTTCCAAAGCTCCAGCCCGGGGGCTGTTCTGCCTGTGACATACTGGACACAGCCCAGAGCGGCATAGATCACCACCGGCACCACCGCCGCCGCCCGGAGCCACTTGCGTTCCAGCAGCCGCAGCAGCTTGTGGTACAGGGCTCCGGCATAGAGTCCCGCCGTCCAATACAGGAGATAGGTAATAAAAATGCGGCCCTGATAGGGGCCAAACCAGCTCCAGCGCTGGGCCAGCTGGGGCTGGAGGATGGCCGCAGAGCGCATCACCACCAGTGAGAGGACCAGCCCCGCCTGCCAGGGGATATGCTTCAGCATCCAGCCCCACAGGGGACGCAGCAGATAAAACTGCATCACCACCACCACATAGTAAAACTGGGCGGACAGGCTGGCAAACCACAGGTACTGGGCAAACTCCCCCAGGCTGCCCGTTACATAGCCAATGGGCAGGAAGCACAGGTAATAGACCACGGTCCAGCACACGTAAGGCAGATAGACCTTCTTCACCCGGCGCAGCACATAGGGGCCGTAAGGGGGAACGGTGGGGGCCGTCAGGGACAGCCCCATCTTCATCCCTCCCGCAAACAAAAAGGCGGGGACCGCGCTGAGGGCCAGCAGCCAGGTCACATAGATGGCCGCCCCCTGGACGCTGGAGTGGTCCGCCTGAGTGACCCCCAGGGACAGCACGTGAATGAGGACCACCAGCAGGCAGCACAGGCCGTTAAAGTCGTCCAGGGCCGTCAGATGGGGGGCGGAATTGGAATGGGAACGCATGAGGAAACTCTCCTTTGGGTTCTGATGTTCTCTTCTATCATACGGATTTTCCCCCAAAAAAGCAACTCTCTCCCCTTACTCCCCTACGGGATTCAGCTTTCCGGTCTCGGTGTCCATGATAAACCCGTGGATCTCCACGTGCTTGGGCATCAGGGGGTGCTCCCGCAGGATATGCACCGAGTTGCTCACTGCCTGCTCCACGCAGGCAAACCCGCTGAGCCATTCCAGCAGGTCCACGTGGTCCTCCCCCACCTGGCGCAGCACCGACTCCGGAATGCCCCGCTCCACCAGGTCCTCCAAAAGCTTTCCCGGCTGCATTCCGCACACACCGCAGTCGGTGTGGCCGATGACCATGATCTCTTCCACCCCCAGCTCCAGCACCGCAATGAGCAGGCTGCGCACCGAGGTATCATAGGGGGAGCTGACCACCCCTCCGGCGTTCTTCACCATTTTCACCTCGCCGTTGCGCAGGCCCAGGGCCGCCGGCAGCAGCAGGGTCAGCCGGGTGTCCATACAGGTAAGAATGGCCAGCTTTCGGTCGGGAAATTTGGTGGTGCGGTAGGGCATGTAGCCCTTCCCCTGCACAAACTGGCGGTTATACTCCAACAATTCCTGATACATAAAAAGCTCCTTTCCAATACAAGAGGTGGTTACTGCAAAGGCCGCCTCCGAATCGGAAGCGGCCTTTACATACAATATGGACGGAGAAAGGGAAAACGTGTTGTCTCTTACAGAGCCAGAACTCCCAGCAGCACGCCGGAGATCAGGCAAATGATGCTGACGCCCCAGATCCAGAAGAAGCTGTTCTTGATGTGGTCCTTGATCTCCACTCCGGCCAGGCCGACACCCAGGAAGGTGGCAGGCACCACGGGGCTGATGAAGGTGGCGCAGTTGCGGCAGACCACCATGGTGATGGCGGTGTGGACGGGGTCCACGCCGAAGGCATCGCCCACGCCGATGAGCACGGGCAGCAGGCCGTAGAAGTAGGAGTCGGTGCAGAACAGCAGGGTGAGGGGCACGGACAGCACACCGATGATGAGGGGCAGGAACCGGCCCATGGAGGCGGGGATGAAGGAGGCCAGCACGTTGGCCATGTGGTTCATGATCTCGCTCTCCTCCAGCACGCCCAGGAACACGCCGGCGGCCAGAATGGTGGAGGCCATCATCAGGCCGGCAGAGGAGTGAGACTTGATGATCTTGTTCTGCAGCTTGGCCCCGGGATAGTTGACAAACAGGGCGATAACGCAGCCGATCATGAAGGTGAAGTAGGAGGGCACGGGCAGGAACACCAGGGCCACAATGACCACCAGGGTCAGCACCACGTTGAACCAGAAGAACTGAGGACGAGCCAGCTCATTCTTCTGCTCCTCGCTGACGGCGGCCTCGTCGCTGTCGCCGTAGTCCACCACCAGGGTGCTGTTGATGCCGGCGCCGCGGCGCTTTTCAATGTTGCCCCAGATGAAAGCGGTAGCCAGGGCGATGACGATACCCACAGCCTGCATGGGCATGAGCTTGATCCACAGGTCGTTGGCCTCAATGCCCAGAACGGTGGCGGAGCGCATGGTGGGGCCGCCCCAGGGCAGCAGGTTCATAACGCCCATGGCGGTGACGCAGATGAGCAGCAGGGTGGTGGGGCGCATCTTCAGGCGCTTGTACACGGGCAGCATGGCGGGAATGGTGATCAGGAAGGTGGAAGCGCCGCCGCCGTCCAGGTGGCCGATCATGGCGATGATACAGGTCATCATGGCCACGCCCACCACGTTGGTGCCCACCTTCTTCATCAGGGCGTTGATGATACGGTCAAACATGCCCACGTCGGACATGATGCCGAAAAACAGCACCGAGAAGATAAACAGGGCGGCGGTGGAGTGGACGCCGGACACGCCCGCGGCGATAAAGTCGCCCATCTCTTCCACGGTGAAGGTGCCGGTCAGCACCAGGATGGCCGTGGTAATGGTGGACACGCCTACGAATGCCAGGGCGGGCACCGTGACATTTCGCAGCAGCAGCACGATGATGGCGATGATGGTGGCAAAACCCAACAGCGCCAACATGGTTTCGTTCATTGTGAATTCCTCCTCATTTCTTTCTTGGGGTCCCTCTTGCTTTTGGTGATTTTAATATAAAGGAGGAATCTTACAGAATCGATCTCCCTTCCTTACAGAATTGTAAGGTTACCCTTAAAATCTGTTTAGACGCAAAAACGCCGCGGAATCCTCCGCGGCGTTTTGTTTGGGTCATTCTCCCTGCATGAGCCGTTCGTCCTGGGCCCGGCGCTCCTCGATGGCTTCCTTGAGGAGCATGTCCTTCACCTTCATCAAACGAATGGTGTTGGCCCGCTCGTTCTCGTCCAGCTTCATGGTGATATACTTGATGCTCTCCTGCATCTGGGGAATTTTCACATACTCCAGGGCGTTGACCCGGCGGCGGGTCTTTTCGATCTCCTGGGCCAGCAGCTGAGAGGTCTTTTCCACCTCGGCCAGACGGAGCATGTCCTGAAACACCTGGGACATGGCGTCCACCGCGTCGTCCAGCTCACCGCTGGTCTGGGCAAAGCCGTAAGGATAGACCTCCCCGGGGTCCTGGCTGGTGGTGTGGAAGTGGTACCGGGGCACATCCACGGACATAATGTTCTGGAAGGTCATGTCCAGCTCCACACTCTGCTTGGGGTACATGAGGGACTGCTCCAGCATTTCGGGAGACATAAGGGCGGCGGCCACGGTAAAGGAGCCGTGGGCCCGCATGAGCCCCTCCTCCACCCGGCGGCGCAGGGCCCGGTTCTCCCGGACCACGTCCATGAACTGCTTCATCAGCTCATCCCGCTTGTCCTTAAGCAGCTTGTGGCCACGCTGGGCCGTTTTCAGCCGTCCCTTCAGCCGGGTCAGTTCCATCCGGGTGGGATTAATGGTGGTGGAAGGCATTTCGATCCCCCCCTTAATCCTTCTTGGGCAGATACTTGTCCAAATGTTCCGGCTTGATGCGCTTGAGCTCGCTGCGGGGCAGGATGCTCAGCAGCTCCCAGCCCAGGTCCAGAGTCTCAAAGATGGACCGGTTCTCGTCGGTGCCCTGGGAGACATAGCGCTTTTCAAACTCGTCGGCAAACTTGGCGTACAGCAGGTCGGTGGGACTGAGGGCGGCCTCACCCAGGATGGACATGAGCTCCTTGTTTTCCTTACCGGTGGCGTAGGCGGCAAAGAGCTGGTTCATGGTGCCCGAGTGATCCTCACGGGTCTTGCCCGCGCCGGTACCCTTATCCTTCAGACGGGACAGGGAGGGCAGCACGTCCACGGGGGGATTGATGCCCCGGCGGTAAAGCTCACGGGAGAGGATGATCTGTCCCTCGGTGATATAGCCGGTGAGGTCGGGGATAGGGTGGGTCTTGTCGTCCTCGGGCATGGTGAGGATAGGGATCATGGTGATGGACCCCTCCTTGCCCATCTGGCGGCCGGCCCGCTCGTACATGGTGGCAAGGTCGGTGTAGAGGTAGCCCGGGTAGCCGCGGCGGCCGGGGACCTCCTTCTTGGCCGCCGAGATCTCACGCAGAGCCTCGGCGTAGTTGGTGATGTCGGTGAGGATGACCAGCACGTGCATGTTCTTCTCAAAGGCCAGGTACTCCGCGGCGGTGAGGGCCATACGGGGGGTGGCGATACGCTCGACGGCGGGGTCGTTGGCCAGGTTGGTGAACAGCACGGTACGGTCGATGGCGCCGGTGCGCTTAAACTCGCTGACGAAGAACTCAGACTCCTCAAAGGTGATGCCGATGGCGGCAAAGACCACGGCGAAGTTGGACTCGCCGTCCAGCACCTTGGCCTGGCGGGCGATCTGGGCAGCCAGGGCGGCGTGGGGCAGGCCGGAGCCGGAGAAGATGGGCAGCTTCTGACCACGGACCAGGGTGTTCAGGCCGTCGATGGTGGAGATGCCCGTCTGAATAAACTCGTTGGGGTAGTTCCGGGCGGCGGGGTTCATGGCCAGGCCGTTAATGTCCCGGTACTCGTCGGCCAGGATGGCGGGGCCGCCGTCGATGGGCTGACCCATGCCGTTGAACACCCGGCCCAGCATGTCCCCGGACACCGCCAGCTGCAGGGGGTGTCCCAGGAAGCGGATCTTGGACTGAGCCAGGTTGATGCCGGCGGAGCTCTCAAACAGCTGGACCACGGCGGAGTCGCCGTTGACCTCCAGCACCTTACAGCGGCGGACGGTGCCGTCGCTGAGCTCGATCTCGGCCAGTTCGTCGTAGGTGACGCCCTGGACGTGGTTGACCACCATCAGCGGTCCGGAGATCTCCTGGATGGTTTTATATTCCCGAATCACAGTTCCATCTCTCCTTTCTCCGCAATGGCGTTGATCTGCTCCTCCATATCCACCAGAATGTTGGCGTAATTATCCAGATACTGGTCGGCAGGAACCGCTTTGGCACGGCCGATGCGCTCCCGGGCGGGAATGGCAAACAGGTCGGCCAGAGAGCCGCCCCGCTCCGCGGCGGCACGGCAGTGCTCGTCGTACTCCCGGATCATGACCAGCATCCGGGCCTGACGGTCGTACTCCGAGTAGGAGTCGATGTCCACAAAGGAGTTCTGCTGCAGGAAGTCCTCCCGGATCATCTTGGCCACTTCCAGGGTGATCTGGTCCTTGGCGGACAGGGAGTCCTTACCGACCAGCTGCACGATCTCGTTGAGGTTGGCCTCCTCC
Organism: uncultured Eubacteriales bacterium; assembly: GCA_900553135.1. Lineage (GTDB taxonomy): Bacteria > Bacillota > Clostridia > Oscillospirales > Oscillospiraceae > Lawsonibacter. Next base: position 17,533 of record USCO01000013.1, read on the forward strand.
TGGAGGACGGCCATGGCCCACTCCCGGTTTTTCAGGAAGTCCTTGCCCAGGTGCTCGTCATACCAGGGCTTCAGGGAGTCCAGATACAGAGAGTAGGAGTTCAGCCAGTTGATGGCGGGGAAGTGGCGGCGGTAGGCCAGGGAGGCGTCCAGTGCCCAGAACACCTTGACGATACGCATGGTGGCCTGGGAGACAGGCTCGGACAGGTCGCCGCCGGGAGGGGACACGGCGCCCACAGCGGTCAGGCTGCCCCGGCGGTCGTCGGAGCCCAGGCAGGACACGCTGCCCGCCCGCTCGTAGAACTGAGCCAGACGGGAGCTGAGGTAGGCGGGATAGCCCTCCTCGCCGGGCATCTCTTCCAGACGGCCGGACATCTCACGAAGGGCCTCGGCCCAGCGGGAGGTGGAGTCGGCGATGACGGCCACGGCGTAGCCCATGTCCCGGAAGTACTCGGCGATGGTGATGCCGGTGTAAATGGAGGCCTCACGGGCGGCCACGGGCATATCGGAGGTGTTGGCGATGAGCACGGTACGCTTCATCAGGGACTGGCCGGTACGGGGGTCCACCAGCTCGGGGAACTCCCGCAGCACGTCGGTCATCTCGTTGCCGCGCTCGCCGCAGCCGATATAGACCACCAGGTCCACGTCGGACCACTTGGCCAGGGCGTGCTGCATCACCGTCTTGCCGGAACCGAAGGGGCCGGGGATGGCGGCGGTGCCGCCCTTGGCCACGGGGAAGAAGGTATCCACGATGCGCTGGCCCGACTGCAGGGGAACCACGGGGGGATACTTGTGCTTGTAGGGGCGGCCCACACGAACGGGCCACTTCTGCATGAGGGACAGCTCGGTCTTGGTGCCGTCAGGCTGCTCCAGCACGGCCACCGTCTCGGTGACGGTGTACTTGCCCCCCTGGATGGAGACGATGGTGCCCTTCATGGTGGGGGGGATCATGATCTTGTGGAGGATGGAGTCGGTCTCCTGGACGGTGCCGATGACGTCGCCGCCGATGACCTTGGCCCCGGGCTCCACGGTGGGGGTGAACTGCCACTTCTTTTCCCGGTCCAGAGCGGGCACTTCCACGCCGCGGGGCAGGTTGTTGCCCTGGACCTTCTCCATGATGACCTCCAGCGGGCGCTGGATGCCGTCGTAAATGTTCTCAATGAGGCCGGGGCCCAGCTCCACGGACAGAGGGGCGCCGGTGGTGACCACTTCGGCCCCGGGGCCCAGGCCCGAGGTCTCCTCGTAAACCTGGATGGCGGCGGAGTCGCCGGTCATGGTGAGGATCTCACCGATGAGCCGCTGCTCGCCTACCCGGACCACGTCGGCCATGTTGGCCTCCTTCATCCCGGTGGCTACCACCAGAGGACCGGAGACCTTAACGATTTTTCCCATAGGCTGACTAACCTTCTTTCTTCCCCAGGGGCTTTGCCCCTGGACCCCACCCGCTTTTTATAAAAAGCGGGGCAAAAATTTTGGTGCATGAAATTACATTTCATGCTGAGTTTCTTCGAGATGGGCTCCACGCTTGCCAAATAACGCTCTCTCATGCAAGAGCCGAAGCAAAACGCAGTTTCGCACAAAGTTCTTTGCCCAGCTTTTCTTCCAGAAAACGATAAGATGGGCGCCTGATCTTCCTCACGGAGCATTCCTCAGGCAAGCGCAGAAGCGAAACGCAGTTTCGCATAAAGTTCTTTGCCCAGCTTTCTTTCAAGAAAGCTGGTCAGAGGATGTCGGTGCCAACGGCACGCTCCACGGACTTTTTCACATTATCCATGCCGATGCCCAGAGAGCCCTCCTTGCCGGGAATCAAAATGATGGCCGGGGTCAGGGTGTCCTGATAGCGCTCCAGTTCCGCGGGCAGCTTGGCCGCCAGCTGTTCGGTCAGGTACAGGATGGCGTAATTCTCTTTGGCCATGCGGTGGATGGCCTGCCGCGCCTGGTCCAGATCTTCCACCGGGCACACGTCCAACCCCAGGGCCTGAAAGCCCAGCACGCTGTCCGCGTCCCCGATCACACCGATGCGATACATTTCCATCCACCTCCCTTACACATAGCATTCCCGCAGGCGCTCCCGAATGAGGGCCCCGTCCAGTCCCGCCCGGCGTCCGGCCAGGATGGTGCGGATGGCGGTGAGCTCCGCCTCCTTGGCGTAGAGGTAGCCGATGACGGCCTGCTCTCCAAAGGGGACCCGCCGGGCCCCGTCCACATAGTGCTTCAAGGCGTTGTCGCACTCCCGCTCAAAGGCGGTGAGGCTGTGCCCCCGGTCCTGAGCTGCGGCGGCGCCCAGCTGGGCCGCCTGGGCCAGAGCTCCGGCCTGGAAGAGGGCCGCAAGGTCCTCCCCTCTGGCAGAAGCCAGGGTGCGGGGAGACACATTGCCCCCAGGCAGCAGCACCTGGGTCAAAAACTCGCTGCCCTTGCCCATGCGGGCCACCCGAACGGCAGCCCGCAGGTTGGCCACGTCCACCGACAGGGCCACATAGCCCTCCAGGAAGCGGCTGCCCGTCTCCTTGGCCAGCTGGGCCATCTCCTGATAACAGGCCCGGTCCAGGACCAGGTCGGACAGCTGGGGGTCCCGGGTGGCGGCCAGGGTGTCCCGTGCCTGCTCCAAGGCGGCGCGGAACACGGGACTCAGGTCCCGGCCGTCCTCCTTCTCAAAGCACTCGGCCAGCTTCTGGGGGGCGTAGCGGCCGCCGGACATGAGCAGATGCCGGGCATCCTTGCCCACGGCCTGGGCCTTCACCAGAGCCTTGGCGTTGTGGTAATCGTATCTCAGCTGAAACACCTGGACGACCTTGGGGTCGGGCACCGAGGAGAGCAGATCCCGAAAGGTCTCCTGTCCGGCGGCGGCCAAGGCCGCCTCCACATTGGACAGGGTCAGACCCTCTCCCCCGTAGCCGCACTCGCTGAGGACTTTCAGCGCCTCGCCGTCGTCCTTGGCGTCGATCATCCGGTCCATCCGCTCCCGGCTGAGCATGCGGTTTTCCATGGCATGGACCCGGGTGGAGATGGCCAGATAATCCGTATCTTTTTTGTGAGACAAGGTATCCCTCCTCACTGTACTTGTTGGGTTTTAGTCAAACAGCACGTTGGCCACGTCTTTTTCCAGCTTCTCCCGCTGGAGGCGGACCAGGGTCTCAAAGGCACAGTTGGTCTCCACCGGGCCGTCCACCAGAATAAATCCGCCCTGGATGTTCCGGGTCTCCTCGGACATGGAGAGAAGGCCGGTACCCGTGATCTGGGCGGTGGCGCTGTTGACCACCTTGCCCAGGAAGGCTCCCACCTTGGAGTCGGTGATGCTGTCGGGCAGCTCGGGGGCCACGCGGCTGACCAGAGCCTCGTTGGCGGCCACCACCACCTGCTTGCCGATGCGGTTGCGGTCCTTGGGGGAGAAGATGATCTGCTCCCGGCCGGTGGTCACGGCCTGAAGGACCAGAGAGGTGAGCAGCTGGATGTACTGCTCCTCGGGCAGGGCGCACAGCTGCTCCAAAGCCCGGTCAAAGGCCTGGGAGAGCACCTCCTGCTTGGCGCCCAGCAGCAGCTTGCGCCGCTCCATTTCGGCGGCGGATTTCAGCCGCTCCCGGCGCTCGTCGGCCGCTTTGCGGCCCCGCTCCAGGATGTCCTCCCGCTCCTTATCCATCTGCTGCTGGGTCTGGGTGTGGATCTGGATGAGCTGATCCTGGGTCTGCTGGCGCAGGCGCTCCAGTTCCTGCGCCCCGTCGGCCTGGATGCGGGCCGTGATTTTTTCGATTCCGTCCATGGCGCGCTCTCTTTCCGCCTCAGGCGCTGATGTTGATGATCATCAGCATGGAGGCCAGCAGGGACAGAATGGCGTAGAACTCCACGGTGATGCACAGCACCATGCCCTTGGCCCAGTCGTCAGGCTTCTTGGCCAGGATGTTGATGGAGCCGGCAGCCACGCGGCCCTGAGCGATGGCGGAGAACAGGCCGCCCAGCGCCATGGGCAGACAGGCTACCAGATACTGCATGCCCTGAGCCACGGTGAGCTGGGGCAGAGTGCCGGACAGCAGGCCCATGCGGAACACGGCAAAGAACCACACCACCAGGCCGTACAGGCCCTGGGTGCCGGGGATGACCTGAAGGATCATGACCTTACCAAACTTGCTGGGGTCCTCGCACAGAAGGCCGGTGCCCGCCTCGCCGGCGATGCCGGTGCCCTTGGCCGAACCGATGCCGCTGAGCACCGCCGCCAGGCCCGCGCCCAGAAGAGCCAGGGCCAGACCGCCGATGCTGCCCAGGAAAGTCAGACTCTGCTGCAGTTCAATGGCTTGATTGATATCCATAATAGTTGTTTCCTCCTTATTCTTTGACTACGTCATAGTAGTTGGTATCCAGCTTCATGGGACGGAAGGGCTTGCCGCCGTCCTGATAGAACTTGCCGAAATACTCCAGGCACTGCAGTCTCAAATCGTGGACATAGCAGCCCAGCAGGTTCAGGGCGAAGTTCAGGGTGTTGCCCAGCATGGAGATGATGACAAAAATCACCACATTGCCGGGAATGGCGCCCAGGGTGTTGAACACCTGAGCAATGACGCTGCCCGCCAGCATCAGGGCCATGAGTCGGGAGTAGGAGAGGATATCTCCGAAATAGCCCGTCACGTGGTTATACAGAGACCCGAAGATGCCGGTGATCTTTCCAAAGCCCTTCTCGTTGATCACAGGTCCGGCCACCACCATCACAAGGCCCAGGATGAGCACCAGGTTGGTCACGCCCAGAATGGCCAGGGCCGCTCCGACAAAGACCACCCACCAGGTGACCTCTTCCCAGATGGCGTCCATGATCTTCCCGTCCCGGATCTTCTTCACAAAGCTGATGGCCATGCCGGTGAGGATCTGGACAAAGCCCAGGGCCATGGCGCCCACCAGGATCATCATGGTATCCTCCAGGGGGGTGAACAGGGGCGGCCAGAACCAGACGAAGGTGCTCTCGGGATTGAGAAGCTTCAGGATCTGGGGAATAAAGTCTCCGAAGAAGCCGCCCGTCACCGCGCCCATGAGGAAGGTACTCACGCCGCACAGGCCCAACAGAGCGAAGAAGTTGTGCATCCCGCCCCGGGGCTTGGCCTTTTGCAGCACGATGATCGAGGCCAGCATCATCACCAGCCCGTACCCCATGTCGGCCATCATGATCCCGTAAAACAGGATGAAGAAGGGGGCCATGAGGGGGTTGGGGTCCAGGGACCCGTAAGCGGGCAAGGAGTACATCTCGGTGACCATATTCAAGGGCTTGGTGAACCAGTTATTTTTCAGCTGCACTGGGACGCTGGGATATTCCTCCTCGGTGGGGTCCTCCACCTCCCAGGCACAGGGGTACTGTTCCAGGCGGGACTTCATCTCCTCCCACTTCTGGGCGGGTACCCAGCCCTGGAGCAGGAAGGTTTTCTCTGTATCCAGCAGGCGGCTGCGCCCCTCCTCCCGGTTGATGAGGACCTGGGCCAGGTCGGACTCCCGCCGGATGGCGTCGGCCAGAGACGCCATGGTCCCCAGCTGCGCCGCCGCTTCGGCGATTTTCTGTTTCAGCTGCTCCTGCTCTTCGGCCAGCCGGCGGTCGTTGTCCGCCGCCGTTCCCGTCCAGCCGGACAGGCTCACCCGGGACCAACCGTATTCCCGCAGGGCGTCCAGCACCTGCTCCTGCACACTGGTGTGGCACACCAGCAGACAGTACCGGCTGTCCCGGTCGGCGCTGGCCTGGGTCAGCTCCACCAAGGGGGTGACCCCCTCCAAAGTGTGCTGCACCTCCTCCAAGGGGAAGGCGGCGCTGAGGGTGCCCAGCTGCAGCAGCATATCCCGGGTGGAAGCACTCTCCAGGGGCAGGTTCAGCTCCAGCCAGGGGGTCAGGGCGGCCCGCTGGGCGCTCAGGCGGCTCTCTTCCGCCTGATAGGCGGCCAGAGTGCGGTCGGCTTCCAGGACCTGGTCCACTGCCGACAGCCCCTCCTGCTCCCGCTGGGGGTCAAAGAGCTGCTCCCGGCTGAGGGAGGGCCTGGGGGTCAGGAACCCCTTGCTCTTGCAGCCGTGGTGCTTCAAAATGGCCAGGGCCCGCTCCGCACGCTGGCGGCGCTCCCGGGCCTGAGACAGCGGCTGGGCGTCTACCCGGGTGAGGGACAGGTCCTTCCAGACCTGCTGCTCCTCCTCGGTGAGGTCCGTTCCCGGCTCCTCCACCTCCACGCAGCCCATGTCCTGCATCAGCCGCAGCAGTTCCTCCCGGTCCTGCACCATGGCCAGCAGCCGCATACGCTTCATTTTGACGATTGCCATCAGCCACTCACAACCTTTTCCACAATCAACGCGGCGGCACGGTCCAGACGGCTCCCGGCGTCCGCTTTCAGCGCCTGACACTCCTCTTCGGCCTTGGCCAGGACCTCCTGGGTCCATTTTGCAGCCTCTTCCTCCGCTTCCGTCATCATGTGGCGCACCTGGCCCTCAGCCTCCTGGCGGTTCTCCTCCAGCTGGCGACGGGCGGCGCGCTGCGCCTCCAGAACCTTCTGCTTTCCATCAGCAGCCGCATTTTCCAGCTGTTTCTTGATTTCTTGCTCCGTTTCCGTCACTTTTTTGATCTCTTCTACTGCCATGTTTCTCACCACCCCATTGTTTTCAACGTTCCAGGGAGTCCCTTGGGACATCCTGCTCTGATTTTAGGCGAAATGTCACAGAATTGCAAGTGTATTTTCCTTCCCCTCTTGACTCTATGCCGACACAAAATCCCATTTTTCGCACAAAATCCTCCATTTTATCTTTCTAAAGTGTGTTTCCCCCCTGTTTTTATACAGTTTCATACAGTTTACGCAAAATGACCAAATTTTACTCCCCAAGATGCAAGCAGAGCAGGAACTTCTGTCCTTTTGGGCAAAAGTTCCTGCTCTGTTTCCAATGGATTCTTTTGTTGGAAAGTCCCTCCCGGCAAGGTTTTCCAGCCGTACCAGGTACTTTGTCAAAGGAGATCAAATCCCTCTGGTCATTCTGACCCCAGGATGGTCTCCGCCGGCACCCGGGCAGGGGACAGATTGGCCCCCTCTTCCCCGTTCACCACGGTCAGCTTGGTACCGTAGGGCTCCAGGGCCTGAATGGCTTTCTCCAAAAAGGCTCTGGACACTTCGTCGGCGGATTGCTCCCCATACTGGATGTTGCTCAGCAGCCCGTCCACTTCGGTGGGATAGCTCCAGTGCTCCAGCATGATCTCATCAAAGCCCATCTGGGCCAGCTCGGTCATCAGGCCGATGAGATAGTCCTGGACCTGCTGGTTGGCGGGGTCGGACCAGTGCATCTCCTCCCCATCCTTCCAGCGGTAGCCGCTGGTGGTCTGGAGGGTGTAGTCCATCTGACCGCCCACGGTCTCGTCCCGGAAGCAGGACAGTCGCGCCACGGTATACACGTCCCCCTGGTTCCAGGTCTGCAGCTTGTCGTTGACCTGCTGATCCTGGGCCTCGGGCTGGAGGGCGGTGGCCAGACTCTGCTGGCTCTGCCAGCCCAGCTGTCCCTGGTCGTTCTTCATGTCCACCACGGCGCCGTCGCCGCCCTGTTCCTGGATCTGCTGGGCTGCGCTGCCGTCCAGCAGGGAGGCCAGGGTGACCTGTACCGCCGCCGCGGCCTGGGTCTTTTCCTCCTGAGGCTGCTCTTCCTGGGGCTGCTCCTCTTCCTCCTGGGACTTCTCAGGCTCCCCTACCACGATGTTCACATTGCCAGGGTCTTCCTCCTCTTTTTTCTCCTGAGAGAAGAAGGGCAGATGGACCTCCAGGCCCTTGTCGGTATAGGTGACATACTTCTGCCCCCACAGCAGCGCGGCCACCGCCAGCACCACCAAAATCGCCAGGACCAGCGCGATCCACTTTAACCAATCTGAGGCCGAACGGCGGCCCCGGTAGCTGCGATAATCAAAACGGGAACGTCCCACGGCAATTCCTCCTTCCGGCACAATGATAATCTTTTTTCATTATATCAAGGTTTTTCCACGGTGACAACGGTTCTTTTTCCACATTTTCACCGAAAAATCTCCTATTTTCCCAGCTTTTCCTTAAATCACCATTCCGCCGTCCACCGCCAGCACCTGGCCGGTGATAAAGCTGGCGGCGGGAGAGGCTAAGAAGCTGATGCTCCGGGCCACCTCCTCGGGCTGACCGATGCGTCCCAGGGGAGTCTCCTCCGCCAGGGCGTCCAGGTCCTCCTGAGTCAGGTGGGCGTTCATATCGGTGGCGATGACGCCGGGGGCCACGCAGTTGACCCGGATGTGAGAGGGCCCTAGCTCCTTGGCCATGGCCTTGGTCAGGCCGATGACCCCCGCCTTCAGGGCGGAATAGGCCGCCTCACAGGAACCCCCCGTCAGCCCCCACATGGAGGAGACGGTGACGATGGCTCCCTGCTGGCGGCGCACCATGCCGGGAATGGCCCCCTGCATGGTCCACAGCACCCCGTCCAGGTCGGTGCGCTCCATCCACAGCCAGTCCTCCGCCTTCAAGTCGGTGAGCAGCATCTGACGGGCGGCGACTCCTGCGCTGCACACCAGGGCGTCCAGCGGCCCCAGAAGGGCCTCCGCCCGGCGGGCCAGTGCCACGGCCTCCTCCTGCCGGGAGACGTCCGCCTGGAGGATCTCCGCCGCGGCCCCCATGGCCCGCAGCTCCTCCGCCACGGCCCGGGCCTGCTCCTCTGAGCGGCCATAGTGCACCGCCACATCCCAGCCCTCACGGGCAAACTGACGGGCGGTGGCAGCCCCGATCCCACGGGAGGCTCCCGTCACCAGCACCACCGGACGTCTCTTCTCTTCCATGCTGATCCCTCCAGCTGTAAATTTCCAGCAAACATTTTACGCGCTTTGGCATCAAATGGCAAGGTGCTGTTTTTTAACATTTTCTTAACATACTAACTGGGAAGTTTGCAAAAATTTTATAGGAACCAGTTGCATTTTTTACCGGCACATCTATAATATTTTTTACATGCTTTCCGTCTGAACTTTTTCTTTTGAGGTATTTTTGCGATGAAAGAGCTGCTTTTCCTATATAATCCCACCTCCGGAAAGGGAGGTCCCTCCGGCCATCTGGGCGCCATTCTGGAGGAACTCACCCGCGCGGGGTGGCTGGTCACCGCCTACCCCACCCAGTCCAAGGGCGACGCCACCCGGATGGTCCGGGAGCTGGCTCCCCGGTTTGAGCGGGTAGTCTGCTGCGGCGGCGACGGCACCCTCAGCGAAACTGCCGCGGGCCTCATGGAGCTGGAGCATCCTCCCCTGCTGGCCTACATCCCCGCAGGCTCCACCAACGACTGCGCCGCCACCCTGCACATCCCCCGGGCCTACCGCAAGGCGGCCCAGCTGGCCGCTGGGGACACCCAGCCCCTGGCCTGGGACATCGGCACCCTGAATCAGCGGCCCTTCGTCTATGTGGCCGCCTTCGGCGCCTTTACCGAGGTGGCCTACGACACCCCCCAGGACCTGAAAAACACCTTCGGCCATCTGGCCTACGTCATGGCGGGCATCGCCTCCATCCCCTCCATCGCCCCCTACCACCTGAAGGTGGAATACGACGGCCAGGTGCTGGAGGACGACTTCTTCTACGGCATGGTATGCAACACCTACTCCGTGGGCGGCATGAAGAACCTGCCCACCGACCGGGTGGAACTGGATGACGGACTCTTCGAGGTCATCCTGGTCAAAAAGCCGGTGAACATCGCCGAGATCGGCGCGGGGCTCCAGACCCTGCTGGGCCAGGCTCCTGCCACCGGCGGCGGCGCCCTCATCTCCTTCCACGCTTCCAAGCTGAAATTCACCTGCGACAAGCCCATCCCCTGGACCATTGACGGGGAGTACGGCGGCAGCCAGGAGGTCAGCCTGGTGGAAAACCACCGGCAGGCCCTGCACATCATCCAGGGTCCCTCTTCTCACAATCACTAACATCAAAACGGCCCGCGGCATCTGCCGCGGGCCGTTTTCCATTTACTTGTGCTTTTGGGCTTCCAGATAGTCGTTGAGCTCGGTATTCAGGATATCGGTGATGAACATGTGGCCGGGCGCATGGGTGATGACAATGGGGGGCTTGGCATTCTCCACGGCAGCCTGGGGGGTGACGCCGCAGGGCCAGAACACAGGGATCTCGCCCTCCCGGATCTCCACGGGATCACCGTAGTCGGGCTTCATCACGTCCTTGACCCCGATCTTCTCGGGGTCGCCCATCTGCACGGGGGCACCGTGGACGTTGGGCATCTTCACCGTGATGTCGTAGGCCTTCTGGGCCTGCTCGGGGGTCATGGGGCGCATGGAGCACACCATGGGGCCCTCGAAGGGACCGGCCTTGACGGTCTGGATGCTGGTCTTGAACATGGGCACGTTGCAGCCCTGCTCAATGTGGCGCACAGGGATACCGGCGGCCATCAGAGCCTCCTCGAAGGAGAAGGAGCAGCCGATGAGGAAGCCCACATAGCCTTCCTTCCAGTACTCGGTGGCGTCGGTGATCTCCTTGGTGAACACGCCGTTTTCATAGATGCGGTAGCGGGGGATGTCGGAGCAGATGTTGCCGCCCTCGCCCATGGCGTGGGTCTCGGGCGTGCCCTTGATGACCTCCAGTACGGGGCAGGGGAAGGGGTTCTTCTTGGTGAACTCCTCAAAGTCGGCGGCGTACTCCGGGGGCAGGATCACCAGGTTGGCCTGGGCATAGCCCCGGCACATACCGGCGGTGGGGAAGTCGATGACGCCCTGGCGGATCAGGCCGCGGACCTCAGCGGGAGACTTGTCGATATACGGGGTGATATCAAAGACCATAATAACTCCTCCTTGTATTTGTGTTAGCCGTCCAGGGCGTGGCGCAGGGTCTTCAGGGCGGCCCGCTGGTTGAGCAGAGCCTCCTGGGCCTGGCCGATGGACACCTTCTCAAAGCGCACCTTGTCTCCCGCCTTCAGCTGGCCCAGCAGCCGGAAGTCGGCGGAGATGACGTTGACGATCTTGGTGTAGCCGCCGGTGGTCTGGCGGTCGCCCAGCATGATGATGGGCTTGCCCTCGGAGGGCACCTGGATGGCGCCGAAGGCGATGCCGTCGGAGATGATGTTGCCGTCGGTGACGTGCTGGATGACGGGACCGTCCAGACGGCAGCCCATGCGGTCAAACTCGTTGGTCACGGAGTAGGTCTCGCCCAGGAAGGTGTCGATGCCAGCGGGGGTGAAAGCGTCGTCCTGGGGACCCATCACCACCCGCAGGGTATAGACGGGACGGGGAACGAACTCCGGGGCCATGCAGCGGATGTTCAGGTTCTTGGGGACGCCGGGGGCCCGGAAGCCGATGACGTCATCCTTCTGGAGCTTTCTGCCCTCCACGCCGCCGATCTTGGCCTTCATGTAGGTGGAGCGGCTGCCCATGACCACGGGAATATCCAGGCCGCCGGTAAAGGCGATGAAGCAGCGGCAGCCGGTCTTGGGGGCCTGGAAGCGGAGCACCTGGCCCGCCTGGACAGTGACCGCCCGGTAGGTGGGCATGGGCTTTCCGTCCAGGGTGGGCATGAGGTCGCCGCCAGTGATGGCGATGGTCTCGGTCTGGTTAAACAGCAGCTGGGGTCCCATCATGGTGCACTCCAGCACGGCCTCATCCTCGGGGTTGCCCACCAGGATATTGGCGATGGCGGCGGAGCGGGGGTCCATCACGCCGGAGACAGACACGCCGAACTGCTGGTAGCCCACGCGGCCCATGTCCTGCACGGTGGTGAGAAGTCCGGGATTCAATACGGTAATGCTCATTTCGCCCCCTCCTTTCTGGGGTGGCGCTTGCACACATAGGTGCCCGCGGCCTCCTGGGCGGCGATCTTGTCAAACTCCGCCTTGGTGATGGAATAGAACTTGATGTACTCGCCAGCCTTGGGCAGGATGGGCTCGGCCCGGTCGGGGTCGTACATCCGCACGGGAGTCTGGCCGATGAGCTGCCAGCCGCCCGGGGAGTCGATGGGATACACGCCGGTCTGAGAGCCGGCGATGCCCACGGAACCGGCGGGGATCTTCACCCGGGGCTGCTTGAGGCGGGGGGTGGCGATGGACTCGTCCATGCCGCCCAGATAGGTAAAGCCGGGGGTAAAGCCCAGCATGTAGATGAGGTACTCGGTGGAGGTGTGGATCTTGATGACCTCCTCGGGGGTCTTGCCCGCATGCTGGGCCACAAACTCCAGGTCGGGACCGGTCTCGCCGCCGTAGAGCACGGGGATCTCCAGCACGTCGCTGGGGGGAATCTCGATCTTGTCCAGCTGGCCCATGAGTCCCTTCATACGCTTGACCAGGGCCTCATAGCGGATGACGCCGGGATCATAGTGGACCATGAGGGAGCGGTAAGTGGGAACGGTCTCCACAATGCCGGGGATCTTGCTGTTCTCCAGGGCGATGTTGAAGGCACGGATCTTGGCGTTGATCTCAGTGCTGATCTCGTTGCCGAACTCCACCGACAGGGAGGTGTCCCCGGTGAGTAAGAATCTTA
>USCO01000014.1 GCA_900553135.1 uncultured Eubacteriales bacterium
CGGGCGTAAGAGATTTGAAGGGAGCTGTCCTTAGTACGAGAGGACCGGGATGGACAGACCTCTGGTGCACCAGTTGTCCTGCCAAGGGCACAGCTGGGTAGCTACGTCTGGACGAGATAAACGCTGAAAGCATCTAAGCGTGAAACTCCCCCTAAGATAAGATCTCTCATCCGAAAGGAGTAAGGCTCGACGTAGACTATGTCGTTGATAGGTCGGAGGTGGAAGCACGGTAACGTGTGCAGCTGACCGATACTAATAAGCCGAGGGCTTGACCTAAAAGGTCAAAAAGGATGAATGCAGGCGCTTGTGAGCGACGAAAGCAAGTTTCACTGTTCGGTTTTCAGGGTGCAGACAGCGCACCCCCCTTCTTGCGAAAGAGAAAGGAACAAAGTTTTCTTTGCATACTTTCTTTTTCAAAAGAAAGTATGCGCCTTTAGCTCAGCTGGTAGAGCAACTGACTCTTAATCAGTGGGTCCCCGGTTCGAATCCGTGAAGGCGCACCATCTGGCCCGTTGGTCAAGCGGTTAAGACGGCGGCCTCTCACGCCGCAAACATGGGTTCGATTCCCGTACGGGTCACCACTTATCTTTTCTTGAAAGAAAAGGTAAGCCAAAAGAACTTCAAGCAAAAGGCTTGACAGTTGAGTGAGAATTTGATAGAATACTTGCTGTTGAAAAGACGGTAAGGAGAGAAAAGATAAAGTTTTCTTTGCTTACTTTCTTTTCAAAGGAAAGTAAGTTGGTGTTGATTAGGGCGAGGGTCCACCCGTTCCCATTCCGAACACGGAAGTTAAGCTCGCTTCTGCCGAAAATACTTGTCTGGAGACGGACCGGGAAGATAGGTAACGCCAACACAAAAGGACGAACAGAAATGTTCGTCCTTTTTTCTTTATCCGGAAAATGCCTTGCGGAAGAAAGCAAACCAGAGGATCAATGCTCAGGAATTGTGGACTGGCTCACGGCGTACCAGGTTAGCTGAATGGTAGGGGAAGAGCATTCAAAAAGGGTGAGAGCACCGTAAGCCAAAACCGATGTGCGCCAGCGTGGAAAGAGAAGGTCAGCAATCTATACACAGGCAGCAAAAAGGACCCGCGTTTGCGGGTCCTTTCTCGTTTCTCTCTTAGCTGTTCAGCAGGTCCAGGGTGCAGGTCTTGGCGATGCTCTTACGGATGGCAGCCCGCAGGGGAAGCACCGCGGTGGGAGTCACGCTGAGCTCGTCGATGCCGATGGCCAGGAAGGTGGGCAGCATGGCCAGATCAGCGGCCAGCTCCCCGCAGATCCCCACCCAGATCCCTGCCTTGTGGGCGGCGTCTGCGGTCATTTTCAGGGCCCGGAGCAGGGCGGGGTGATGGGGGTCGAAGAACTTGCCCAGATCGTTGCACTGGCGGTCACAGGCCAGGGTGTACTGGGTCAGGTCGTTGGTGCCAACAGAGAAGAAATCCACCAGGGGAGCCAGCTCATCGGCAATGAGCACGGCGGCGGGGGTCTCGATCATAATGCCAAGTTCGGTGTCGGGATTGAAGGGAATGCCCTCGGCGGTGAGCTCGTCCATGACCCGCTGACAGGCACGGCGGCACTCCTTGACCTCCCAGACGCTGGCGATCATGGGGAACATAATGGCGACCTTGCCATAGGCGCTGGCCCGGTAGAGAGCCCGCAGCTGGCTGCGGAACACGTCGGGCCGGTTGAGACAGATGCGGATGGCGCGCAGGCCCATGGCGGGATTCTCCTCTTTGTTGAGGTTGAAATAATCCACCTGCTTGTCCGCGCCGATGTCCAGGGTGCGGATGATGACCCGCTTGCCGTTCATGGCCTGCACCACGGTGCGGTAGGCCTGGAACTGCTCCTCCTCAGTGGGGTAGTCCTGGGCGGCCAGATAGAGGAATTCCGAGCGGAACAGGCCGATGCCCTGGCCGTCGTTGGTCAGGACGGCGTTGACGTCCTCGGGGGAGCCAATGTTGCAGTAGACGTGGACCGTGCGGCCGTCCAGGGTGACGTCCTCCTGCCCCACCATGGTGCGCATCAGTTCCCGGGTCTCCTGCTGCTTACGGTGACGGGCGTTGAGGGCGGCCTGCGTCTCCTCATCAGGGTCCAGGACCACCTGGCCGGTGTCGCCCACCACATAGGCTTCCCGGCCGTTCCAGTCGGCGGAGAGCTGGCTGCCCAGGCCGCAGATGGCGGGAATGCCCATGGTGCGGGCCAGAATGGCGGTGTGGCTGTTGCCGGAGCCGCCCTGGGTGAGGATGGCCAGGATCTTGCTCTTGTCCAGCTGAATGGTCTCAGAGGGGGCCAGATCGTCGGCGCAGAGGATCACGGGGCCGTCGGCCTGGATGCCGCCCTCCACCACGCCCATGAGGTTGTTGAGAATGCGCCGGGTCACGTCCCGGATGTCGGCGGCCCGGGCCCGCATATAGGGGTCATCCATCTCAGCCAGCATGGCGGAGAACTGCTCGCCGGCCTGCTCCACGGCATACTCCGCGCTGCCGCCGGCGTCCAGTACCTCTTCCATCACAGAGGTGTAGTCCTCGTCCTCCACGAACATGGCGTGGGTCTCAAAGAGAACGGCGGCCTCGTCACCCGCCTGAGCCCGGGCAGTCTCGGCCATTTGCTCCAGCTGGGCCATGGTCTGTTCCTTGGCCTGCTCCAGACGGGCAAGCTCCGTCTCCTTGTCCTGGGCGGTCCGGCTGACGGCGCTCAGCTGGACCCGCTGATAAAAATAAAGGGGGCCGTGCTCAATGCCTTTGGAGACGCCCTGTCCTTGTAAAATCGTCATGTGAAACTTCCTCTCTATCCCTGGATACCAGCCGCCCGCCTGCAAAATACAGGCGGGCGGCGTTTTGCGTGTTACAGATTGTCCTGGAAAAACTGCTCCATGGCGGCGATGGCGGCCTCCTCGGAGGGGCCCTCAGCGGTGACGGTGACGCTGTCGCCGGTCTGGACGCCCAGACCCATGAGCTTCATCAGCTGGGTGGCCTTGACGGTCTTATCTCCCTTGGTCAGGGTGATGGCGGTGTCGGCAAAGGACTTGGCAGTCTTGGCCAGCAGGCCCGCGGGGCGGGCGTGGATGCCGACAGGGTCCTGGATAACATAGGTAAAGCTTTTCATGGTTCTTGTTCCTTTCTATGGTAAATCTTTGAGAATGGGTAAGGTTCAGAGGACGGCGCCCTCCATCTGGAGGACCCGCTGGATGTGCATGGCCAGATAGCCGGTCTCCGACTCGTCCACCTGACGGCCCAGAGAGCGCTGCAGCTGCTGGCAGATCTCCTGGGCGATGTCGTAGGCCTGGGGACAGGTCTGGCGCATGATGGTGTTGACGTCCATGCTCAGCCGCTCTCCCTTGAGAAGGCGGGCAGCCATATATTTGATGTGGCTCATAAGGCGGTCGTAGGAGAGGGAGTGGACGTCCAGGGTGACGCCGGTCTCCTTCTGCACCAGCTGGATGCATTCCCGGATGATGGCGGCGGTCTGCATGGCCTGAGAGACGTGCATGGACTCCAGAGAGGAGTGGACGTGCAGGGCGATGTAGCCCAGCTCGTCGTCACTGAAGACCAGGCCGGTCTGCTCCCGGATCATGTCGCCTCCGCGGCGGGCCACCTCAAATTCCTGGGGGAAGAGGGCCTTGATATCGGGGGTGAGGGGATTGCTCATGGGGTTGTTTTTAGAAATCCGCTGGGCGGCAAAGGCGATGTGGTCGGCCAGGGGAATGAGGATGCTGGTGTCGATGTTGCCGAAGGCGGCCTTGGCGGCCAGGACGATGCCGTTTGCAATGTTCAGATAGATGGGGTCAATGCGTTTGACCAGTTCTCTGGGATTGCCACGGTCGCACTTTTCCGCCAGGACGTAGACGGTGACGTCGGGGGAAAACTCCACCCGCTCGCCGGGCTTGCGGCCAAATCCGGCCCCCTTGCCCACCACCAGGTCCTCGTGGCCGTCCTGGAGATGAAGGGCCAGAACGGCGTTGTGATTGAGCACTTTTGTGATTCGGTACACAGCTTCACCCCCTTTCTCAAGAGCGCGGGATTTAAGCGCGATAGATGTCCAGAGCCAGGAGATCCTCGCCCTGGGAGACGTGCCCGGCCTTCAGCAGGCGCAGGCGCTGGTTATCCTCCATGGAGGTAAACAGAACGGGAGAGGAGGTAGAGGTGGCATTTTCCCGGATATAGTCCAGGTCAAAGCGCAGCAGGGGCTGGCCCTTCTTCACCTGGTCGCCCTCCTCCACCAGGGCCTGGAAGCCCTGGCCCTTCAGGGCCACAGTGTTGATGCCCACGTGGATGAGCACCTCCACGCCGTCCTCCAGCTCCAGGCCGATGGCGTGGTTGGTGTCGAAAATAAAGCTGATGGTGGCGTCACAGGGGGCAGTGACCAGACCTTCCCAGGGGATTACCGTGGCGCCGTCGCCCATCATCTTTTCCGCAAAGGCCTCGTCGGGGGAGGCGGTGATGGGAGCGGCTTCCCCGTGGAAGGGGCTGCCCAGGATGATGGTGCGCTCCAGCTCGCCCAGAGGGGCGTTTTCCGCGGCGGAGGTATCCTGGGCCTCCTGGGGCGCGGAAATGGCCTGAGCGGCCGCTCCGCTGCGCAGATACTCCTCCAGCTCGGCCTTGATGATGTTGACCTGGGGACCGTAGACCACCTGGACGCCCTGGCCCTTCTGGATGACGCCGGCGGCGCCGGTGGTTTTCAGCAGGGCCTGGTCCACCTTGCCGCCGTCCCGCACGGTACAGCGCAGGCGGGTGGCGCAGCAGTCCACATCCTGGATGTTATCCGCCCCGCCCAGACCCTGGGCAATGGCGGCGGCGGTAGAGCTTTGTCCCTCCGCCTTTTTGGCGTTGTAGTCGGCTTTGGTGTAGAGTTTGGTCTCCTGGGAGCCCTCCTCCCGGCCGGGGGTCTTGATGTCAAAGCGGCGGATGAGGAAGGAGAACAGGAAGTAGTAAGCGGCAAAGAAGGCGGCGCCCAGGGGCAGGATCATAAGCCATCCGGTTTTGTCATTGCCCTGGAGGATGCCGAAGAGCGCCAGGTCAATGAGACCGCCGGAGAAGGTGAGGCCCACGGTGATGTTCAGCATGTGGCACAACATATAGGCCAGGCCAGCAAACACGGCGCTGATGCCGAAGAGCATGGGGGCCACAAAGAGGAAGGAGAACTCCAGGGGCTCGGTGATGCCGGTGAGGATGGAGGTGAGGGCGGCGGACAGCAGCAGGCCGCCGACCTGCTTTTTCCGCTCCGGCTTGGCACAGCGGTACATGGCCAGAGCAGCTCCGGGGAAGCCGAAGATATACAGCACGAACTCACCGGTGAAGCACCAGGTGCCCGCGGTGGAGAAGTGGGTGACGGTGGGATCGGCCAGCTGGGCGAAGAAGATGTTCTGAGCGCCGGAGACCATGGTGCCGGCCACCTCCATGGTACCGCCCACGGCAGTCTGCCAGAAGGGGAGATAGAACACGTGGTGCAGGCCGAAGGGGATGAGCAGGCGCTTGATGAGGCCGAAGAGGAAGGTGCCGAAGTAGCCCGAGCTGTACACCAGCATGCCAAGGGCGTTGATGCCGGTCTGAATGGGCTGCCAGATAAAGAACATCAGGATGCCCACCAGAGCAAAGACCAAGGTACTGATGATGGGCACAAAGCGGGTGCCGCCGAAGAAGGAGAGGGCCTGGGGCAGCTGCACCTTATAAAAGCGGTTGTGCAGGGCGGAGACGCCAAGGCCCACGATGATGCCGCCGAAGGCGCCCATCTGCAGAGAGGTGATGCCCAGCACTGAGGCGGTGGAGCCCTCCAGCAGATTTTCCGTTCCGCCGGTGAGGGAGATCATGGCCGAGATGCCCGAGTGCATCACCAGGAAGGAGACAGCGGCGGCCAGGGCGGCCACCTCTTTTTCCTGGCGGGCCATGCCGATGGCCACGCCGATGGCGAAGATCAGGGGCAGGTTGTCAAAGATGACGCCGCCGCAGCGGTTCAGCACGGAAAAAATGAAATAGGGGATGGTGCCAGGCCCCATGAAGGCCAGCAGGCCGTAGGTCTCTAAGGTCGTCTCGTTGGTGAAGGAGCTGCCCAGACCCAGCAGCAGCCCCGCAATGGGCAGGATGGCGATGGGCAGCATGAAGGATCGTCCAACTCGCTGCAGCACGCCGAAAAACCGTTCTTTCATTTAAAATCCTCCTTATTGATCCAAGTTCGGCCGGCGCACCCAACGAAAAAGGCACCAACCGACAACTATTACACACCCTTGGCGTATGTAACAGTTATAAGGTTAGTGCCTGACATCCAGTAACACACCTATTATGAACAGATTCTGCGGGGAGTATAGCATATTCCCAAAATTCTGTCAATGGAGCCCTAAACAATTTGACGAAATGCATAACTTTATTGGGGCTAAATTGGGCACATTGACAGGACGGTGTGGGAGGGACGTCAGCCGAGGATTGCAAGTTTTTTTCAAAAGACTTGCAAAATGAATTGTAATTTCTTCCAAAAACCGTTGACAAAAACAGGGGGCGGTGCTATATTATAACCAGAAAGGGTGATACCAATGTGGTAGCAAACCTACACCAAATCCACCACATCCAGCGGCAGAAAGTTGAGATAAATTCGTCTCTGGTAAACCCTCTGTAGGAACATTCAATCCCAGGAAACAGAACCATCCTAGGTAACTTCAAATCCACAGAAAGTCAAGTAAGTTTTCCAAACACCTTTCGGGAAGCAACGTTTCAATTCTCCCAGGATCATTCCAGAAGAACTGCAACCGCATTACCATTGGTACGATTTCGAAAACCCAAAGGACTCAAAGAGGCAGCGAGGAACCAGGGACAAGTAAGAATCCTTCGTTTGTTTGGTACCCACAGGATCATAGAAGAAGTTTAGCTGGCTGGTGTAGAAGTGAGATTTGGTACCACGAGAATCACAGAATGGCACGGACATTTGAGATCGCGCAACAGAACAGGACCTCATGTGTGAGGGCGCACACCGCAAGGGCGGGTGCAAACGCAAAAGTTGAACGGCGGTAATCTACAAGCTGTGACCAGAACGTGTGATGATCGTGAATCTGCAGAAAGAGAGGTAACCATATGATGTTAGATAACAAGAACCACCAGAAATGACCCTTGACTGCATCGGATTACGAAACGGGCGGTCAAGGGTCATTTCTTTTTTATCGAATTGTGTGCGGGCCTAAGGCCCGCTTTTTTGTGCCCTCACAGCAGCAGGGAAATGAGGGGGATGGACACCAGACACAAAAGGCTGGACAGGAATACCGCCCGGGCGGCAAAGGCCGTGTCAGCGGAGTAGGTCTGGGCCAGAATGGCAGTAATGGCGGGAGAGGGCATGGCCATAATGATGAGGGTCACCCCCACCACCAGGGAATTGGAGATGGGCAGCAGCATCAGGATGCCCCAGGTGAGCAGGGGCAGTACCAGCAGGCGCATGAAGCAGGAGGAAAACACGTCCTTGTCCCGCAGCAGGTCGGAGGCCTTGCCCGCGGCCAGAGTCATGCCGGTGACGATCATGGACAGGGGGGTGGTGATGTTGGACAGATGGGTCAGCGGGGTGGACAGCACCGCCGGAATGGACAGCCGGGCCAGATAGAAGACCAAACCCAGCAGGGTGGCCGCGTTGACGGGGGTGCAGAGAATGCTGGCCATGGAGGGAGCGGGCTCATCGCCCTGGACTTCCCGACTGGAGCACATCAACTTTGCCCCCAGGGTGTAGGCCATCAGGTTGAAGGGGATGCCCAGAAAGACCGCCAGGGCCAGTCCCTCCTGGTGAAACAGGGCCAGGGCAATGGGAAAGCCCATAAAGCCGTTGTTGCTGAACATACAGGCAAAGACCCAGACTCCCTTCTTGGAGCCGCCCACCCGGAAGAGACGGGCCGACCACCAGCTGATCAGGCCGTACAGGGCCAGCAGTACTCCGCCCAGTACCACGATCAACACCCCGTCGTGGAGAAATGCGGGGTCGTAGGGCTGGACCAGGGAGACGAAGATGGTGGCGGGCAGGGTGACCTTCATGAGCAGGCTGCTGAAGATCTGGGTGGCGGAGCCGGGCACCAGATTGAGCCGGACCGCTCCATAGCCCACGCCGATGAGCAGAAACAGGCCCAGGAGATTGGAAAACACATCACGAATATCCAGCATCGAAGCACCAGCTTTCCCAAAAATTCCGTAAAAAAACAAGCCTTGCAGACAAGGCTTGCGCAGGGGAAACAAGGCTCCCCCGCGCCGCGGCGTGCGGCGCAGGGGAGAAACGGATCAGCGGTTTTTGAAAGAGGTGACCTTCTCCTTGTTGACAAAGGCGGTCATGGCGTCCTTCTGGTCCTCGGTGGCAAAGCACAGACCGAAGGCCTCGGCCTCGAAGGCGGCGCCGGTGTACATGTCGGTCTGGAGACCGTGGCGGATGGCAGCCTTGGACTGCCGCACGGCCACCTGAGCGTTGGCAGCGATGGCCTGAGCCAGGGCGATGGCCTGGTCCATGAGCTCCTCAGCGGGGTAGACGTGGCTGACCAGACCCATGCGCTGGGCCTCCTCGGCCTTGATGACCTTGGCGGTGAGGATCAGCTCCATGGCGTTGGAAACGCCCACGATGCGGGCCAGGCGCTGGGTGCCGCCGAAGCCGGGGGTGATGCCCAGGCCCACCTCGGGCTGGCCGAACTTGGCCTTCTCGCTGGCCAGACGGATGTCGCAGGCCATGGCCAGCTCGCAGCCGCCGCCCAGAGCGAAGCCGTTCACCGCGGCGATCACGGGCTTGGGGAAGTTCTCCAGCTTCAGGAACACGCCGTTTCCGTAGGCGCCGAACTTCTTGGCCTGCACAGAGGTGAAGTCCTTCATCTGACCGATGTCAGCGCCGGCCACAAAGGAGCGGCCCGCTCCGGTCAGTACCACAACCAGGATCTCGTCGTTGGCCTCCACGGCGTCCAGGGTAGCGTCCAGGTCCCGCAGCACCTGCTCATTGAGGGCGTTGAGCGCCTCGGGACGGTTCATGGTGACAATGCCGATGTTGCCGCGCTGTTCCAATTCTACAAAAGCCATGGGTAAGGTTCCTCCTTATCATTTCCCCGAAGGGATCTGTTTCTTTGGTGCTTGCTCCATTATACAATAGAAAAGCTCCGGCGGCAAGCACAATCCCCGCCACATACTCCCACGGCTCCGGGAATAGACTGGAGGGAAGGGGGGGATGGCTGTGGCAGAGGAAAGAAGGCTGTCCGCAGGGGGAAGCGTGCTGCTGCTGACGGGTATGGGGGCGGTGTCCCATGTGCTGGGCTTTTTTTATCGGGTGGCCCTGTCCCGCATGGTGGGGGCCGAGGTCATGGGACTGTATCAGCTGGTCATGCCGGTGTTTTCCGTGGTGCTCTCCTGTACGGCGGTGGGGCTGACTGCGGCGGTATCCAATCTCACCGCCCGGCGGCTGGCCCTGGAGGACCGCCGGGGGGCGGACCAGGTATTGCGGACCTGCCTTTGGTGGATGCTGGGGCTGCTGCTGCCCGTGGGCGCGGCCCTGATCTGGTGGAGCGACGGGGTGTCGGTGTGGCTGCTGGGAGACGCCAGAACCCAGCTGGGGCTGATTTTGCTGGTGCCCTGCGCCGCCTTCACCGGGGTGGAGAACTTACATAAGCACGCCTTCTACGGGGCGGGGACGGTAGGCGCTCCGGCGGCGGTGGAGCTGCTGGAGCAGGTGGTGCGGGCAGCGGCGGTGCTGGGACTGCTGGTGCTGTTCCTGCCCCAATACCCGGAGCGGGTGGTGGGGCTCATTGTGGCGGGCATGGTGATCTGCGAGGTGTTCTCCTCCTGCGCCCTGGTGCTGCTATACCACAGAAGACGGCGGCGTCAGAGACTGACCGGGGAGGGGCTGCCCCGCAGGCAGCGCCGCTGCCAGATCTTTGCAGTGGCCCTTCCCGTGGGGACCACCGCTCTGCTTGGAAACCTCATGGGGGCCCTGAACGCGGGGCTCATTCCCCAGAAGCTGGTGGAAGGAGGGATGGAGCGGCGGGCGGCTGTGGCGGAATTTGGAGTGGTGTGCGGCATGACGCTGCCCATGCTGGCTCTGCCCACCGTGTTTCTGGGGGCGGTGGGTCTGGTTATCACCCCTCGGCTGGCCCGCTGGGCGGCTCTGGGACAGTGGGAACAGGCACGGGCGGGCATCGGCCGGGCTTTGACGGGGGTTTCCCTGCTGGTGCTGCCCGCCATGGGGCTCATGGCTGTGCTGGGGGGCGAATTGGGCGCCCTCCTCTTCCAACAGCAGGGGGTGGGCACCTACTTACTGCCCCTGGCGGGGGTCATGACCCTGGGCTGCTACCAGTCCACCTTTGCCGCCGTCCTCAGCGGCGTGGGACGGCAGGGGACAGTGGCCTGGATCTCCATTGTCTGCGACGTGGTGCAGCTGGCTGGAACGGCTTGGCTGGTCCCACAAATGGGAATGGGGGGCTATGTGGCCAGCAGCGCCGCGGCGGGAGTGCTGGGGCTGCTCCTTTGCACCGCCATGGTGGTGCGGGTGACCAAGCTGCGGATGCAGTTTTTCCAATGGGTGGCCGCCCCCGGGCTCTCCGCCCTGCTCATGACCCTGACCTGCCGCCTGCTGATGAACTGGATGCGGGACAGCGGCGTCTCCGCCCTGTGCAGCGTCCTGTGTGTGGCGGGCTTCGGCATCGCCCTCTATCTCAGCGCCCTCAGCGCTCAGGGGGTGTCTCTGGCAGTTCTGCTGCCAGGGCGGCCATCCAGGGGCGCAGCTGCCGGAAGAGGGCCTGGCGGGTATCGGGAGTGACCGTGTAGAGCTGGGCGCTGGGGTGGCTGCGCACCGCATCCAGGAAGGGCACGTCCCGGCGGTCCTTCACCACGGCCAGCACTGGAGCAGGGCCGTCCAGAGCCGTTAAAACGGCCTGGAGAAAGGCGGGGGACTTTCCCTCCAGAAAGCCCAGCTCGTCCATGACCACCAGATCGCCGGAGGACACACCCCCCAGACAGGCGCAGCCCAGGGTGTCAAAGACCTGGGGAAACACGGTAAGGCCGGCGGGGGTGTAGAGGGCGACCAGATTGTCCCTGGTAAACTGCCGGGGCAGGTGGGCGGGGTGGAGGTAGGTGCGGTGACCTTCTCCAGACTCCAGGGGCTGGTTTTCCGTGAAAAATCCCCGCAGGGGGCGGCGGTTTTCCGCCAGCAGGCGCCGGACCAGGGTGGACTTTCCCGCACCCCGGGCGCCGGTGAGAAGAATGAGGTTGGAATCCATAGGCTTCCTCCAAAAATAAAACAAGGGCCCGGGTAATCTGCATTACCACGGGCCCTTGTTGGGCTTGTAAGAAAGTGGGAAGTAAAATTACTTCAGCTCCACCTTGGCGCCGGCCTCTTCCAGCTTCTTCTTCAGCTCCTCGGCCTCGTCCTTGGCAACGGCCTCCTTCAGGGTCTTGGGAGCGCCCTCGACCATGCCCTTAGCCTCAGCCAGGCCCAGGCCGGTGATCTCGCGGACAGCCTTGATGACCTTGATCTTGGCAGCGGCGTCGAAGCCAGCCAGGACAACGTCAAACTCGGTCTTCTCCTCAGCAGCGGGAGCAGCAGCGCCGCCAGCGGCGGGAGCGGCCATAGCAGCGGCGGAAACGCCGAACTCCTCCTCCAGAGCGTGAACCAGCTCGGACAGCTCCAGAACGGTCAGGCCCTTAACTTCCTCGATGAGAGCGGTAATCTTCTCGCTAGCCATGATAAAATACCTCCTAAATGAATGATGGTGTTTTTAAGATAATAGAACCGAAATTACTCGGCGGGGGCAGCCTCGGGCTCGGCGTCGGCTTCCACGAAGCCGCCCTTCTCCTCGGCAATGGCCTTCAGGACGATAGCCAGGCTGGTGATAGGAGCCAGCATGGTACCCAGAACCTGGGCCTGCAGCACTTCCTTGGCGGGCAGCTCGGCGATAGCCAGCACCTCGTCCAGGGGCAGGATCTTGCCATCCATAAAGCCAGCCTTAATGGTGAACTTAGCGCCATTGAACTGCTTGGCAAACTTATTGATGACACGCATGGGAGCGATGGGGTCGCTGTGGCTGATGGCCAGAGAAGTGGTGCCGTTCAGGCTCTCGGCCAGCTCGCCCAGGCCGGCGCCCTCGGCGGCAAAACGGGTGAGGGTGTTCTTCACAACAGCGTACTCCACGTCGTTCTTGCGGAGCTCATTACGAAGAGCGGTATCCTCAGCCACGGTGATGCCCTTATAGTCCACCAGGACGCCAGAGGCGGCGTTCTGCAGCTTCTCAGTCAGCTCGGCCACGATGGCCTTCTTCGCTTCCAGGACACTTGCGTTCGGCATTTGGGATTCACCTCCAGAGAATTAAATGGACCAGCGCATGAAAAAACGCTGTCCCTGCGCGCAAAAACACAGAACAGCGTGAATAAACATCATATCATTCATACTGCACTCTCGGCAGGACTTCCGCTTGCGCAGCCTGCTGTCTTTGAACGCAAAAATTATTATACCGGTCCCTGCGGACTTTGTCAAGCAAAATCCGCAGGGAATCCGATATTTTTTGAAAAAACGGGGAAATTACACCAGCTTGGCGCCGTTGACCTTGACGCCGGGGCCCATGGTGGAAGCCACCACGCAGCTCTTGATATACTGGCCCTTGGCAGCGGCGGGCTTAGCCTTCACGATAGCGCCCATGATGGCGTTAAAGTTCTCGGCCAGCTTCTCAGCGCCGAAGGAGACCTTGCCGATGGGGCAGTGGATGATGTTGGTCTTGTCCAGACGATACTCAACCTTACCGGCCTTGATCTCGTTGATGGCCTTGGTCACGTCCATGGTGACGGTGCCGGCCTTGGGGGAGGGCATCAGGCCCTTGGGGCCCAGAACCTTACCCAGACGGCCCACAACGCCCATCATGTCGGGAGTGGCGACGACCACGTCGAAGTCGAACCAGTTCTCCTTCTGGATCTTCTCCACCAGGTCCATCTCGCCCACGAAGTCAGCGCCAGCAGCACGGGCCTCGTCAGCCTTGGCGGCCTTGGCGAACACCAGCACGCGCTGGGTCTTGCCGGTGCCGTGGGGCAGCACGATGGCGCCGCGGACCTGCTGGTCAGCGTGACGGGAGTCAACGCCCAGCTTCACGTGCAGCTCAACAGTCTCGTCAAACTTAGCGGGAGCGGTCTCCACCACGAGACCCATGGCCTCGTTGGTGTCGTACAGCATGTTCTTGTCGATCTTCTTGGCGCTCTCCTGATACTTCTTGCCTCTAAACATTCTCTATACCCTCCTTACTCGCCCACGACGACGCCCATGGAGCGGGCAGTACCGGCGATCATGCTCATAGCAGCCTCAACGCTGGCGGCGTTCAGGTCGGGCATCTTGGTCTCGGCGATCTTGCGCACGTCTTCCTTGCTGATGGTGGCCACCTTGGTCTTGTTGGGCACACCGGAGCCAGACTCGATGTTGCAGGCCTTCTTGATGAGCACAGCGGCGGGAGGAGTCTTGGTCACGAAGGTGAAGGAGCGGTCAGCGTACACGGTGATGATAACGGGGATGATCATGCCCACGTCGTTCTTGGTGCGCTCGTTGAACTCTTTAGTGAAGGCGGCGATGTTCACGCCGTGCTGGCCCAGAGCGGGACCAACAGGGGGGGCGGGAGTCGCCTTGCCGGCGGGAATCTGCAGTTTTACGTATCCAGTTACTTTCTGTGCCACGAATGAGCACCTCCATTAGAAAAAATGTGGTTGGGTTGGGCGCTTGGCCCAGTTTGGCGGAACGGACGGTGCCGTCCCTCCCACGTTTTGCGGCAAATGCCGCGGGGTAGCTTGATTGGGATTACTGGTCGGCGGGTTCCACCTGATCCAGTTCCAGTTCCACGGGGGTCTCGCGTCCGAACATGGACACCACCACCCGCACTTTGCCGCGCTCCAGGTCCAGCTCCTCTACCGTACCGAGGAAGGACTCCAGGGCGCCGTCGGTGATCTTGACACTGTCGCCCACCTGATAGCCCACAACGATCTCACGCTTCTCTACGCCCAGGGCGGCCACATCGTCCTCAGACAGAGGAATGGGCTTGTTGCCCTCGCCTAAGAAGCCGGTGACGCCGCGGATGTTGCGCACCACGTGCCAGGTCTCGTCGTTCATGACCATTTTCACCAGCACGTAGCCGGGGAACACCTTGCGCTCCACTTCCTTGGGACCGTTGTCGGTGATCTCGGTGACCGTCTCCAGGGGAATGCTGATCTCGTGGATCACATCCTGCAGGTGGCGGTTCTCGACATACTTCTCGATGGTAGCCTTTACCGTATTCTCATAACCGGAATAGGTGTGGACTACATACCAATTCGCGTTGTCAGCCATACTGCTCACCCTAACGTGGCGACCGCATTGATCAAAGCCTTGATCAGGGCGCCAGCCACTGCGTCAAACAGCCAGATGAACACACCGACGAAGACCACACAGGCAATGACAATCAGGGTGTTGTTGAGAGTCTGCTTTCCGGTGGGCCAGACCACCTTCTTCAGCTCGACCTTCAACTCCCGGAACCAGCGGCCGATGCGGGCGAAGAATCCGGGCTTGGACTTCTTGTCGGACTTCTTGTCCTTCTTGGCCTTGTCAGCCTTGTCGGCAGCAGTCTTAGCGGTCTGCTCCAGCTTTTCGTTCTCAGCCATTCTGATTACCCTTCTTTCCTTTCAGCCTTTTGCAAGAACTCACTTCGTCTCGTTGTGGACGGTGTGCTTTCTGCAGAAGGGGCAGTACTTGTTGAGCTCCAGACGGTCGGGGGTATTCTTCTTGTTCTTCATGGTGTTGTAGTTTCTCTGCTTGCACTCAGAGCACCGCAGGGTGATCTTGATGCGCGCGCCGGCCTTGCTTGCCATACGTTCGGCACCTCCTTATTGTTTTGCGGGGCGTGCCCCGCATGTGAACGCCGCATAAAACGCAAAAACGCTGGATGCGGCCAGTTGCCGAATCCAGCGAAACAAAAGCGCAAAGGAAGAAATCCCTCTGCACCTGGTACGCTACGGTGGGACCCGGCGATTGCCTCCCTGTGTTCCCGACTGGGAGGAGGGGGTCGCCGGGTCATACACCGTAAAAATGCCCGCGACAAAAAAGCCCCTTTTCACAGGTAATAGGTAATATACCACATTCGGGTCCCACCGTCAAGGACTTTCCGAAAAAAATTTCGCCCCGTTAATCCAGGGTCACGGCGGTGCCGCTGACAGTGACCATAAGCATGCCGTTGTCGGAGCCCAGCACCTCGTAATCCACGTCGATGCCCACCACAGCGTCGGCGCCCAGGGCAGCGGCCCGCTGCTCCAGCTCCTGAAGGGCCTGGGTGCGGGCGGACATCAGCTCGTCCTCGTAAGTACTGGAGCGGCCCCCGAAGAAGTTGCTCAGTCCCGCGGCAAAATCCTTGATGACGTTCACACCGGAGATGACCTCTCCGAACACGATGCCGTGATAGCCGGTGATGCGGTGGCCGTCCACGTTGGGGGTGGTGGTAAGGATCATGGGGATTCCTCCTTTATTTATATGTGGGAATGCTCAGTCCTGAATATCGCAGCAGCGGCGGTCGCAGAAGTTTTCCCGAATCAGGGGGAGGATGGCCTGGTGGTGAGGATGGTTCTGGTAGACAGGCAGGTCCTCGGGGGTGGCCACCTCAGAGTAGAGGACCAGGTCGCAGTTGCTGCTGTCCATGGGGGGGCAGTAGGCGCGCACCTCCAGCACGCAGGGGATGAGCTCTTTCAGGGCGTTGATACGGGCCACGACTTCCTCCCGCACCTTGCTGCGCTGGGCCTCGTCCAGCTCGGGCTTGAAATTCCAGGAGACGATGTGTCGAACCATGGGAAGCACCTCCAAAGTTTTATCGCCTCATTATACCCCTGGAAATCCGGCCTGTCAACGAAGGGAGGGACGCAGCCCCAGGGAATCCAGGGCGTCCTGCACCTCGGGAAAGGCGGCCACCGCCGTGGAGATCCCCAGAGAGCGGGCCACCTCCAGCTTCTTGGCCAGGGTGTCCTTGTCGTCAAAGAGGACGAAATGGGCTCCCGACTCCCGGCTCATGTAAGTGAAGTAGCGGGCGCACAGCTCCCGGGAGAAAAAGACCGCCGGGCGCAGCCGGTCCATGCGGCGGCGCAGCTCTGCCCGGGACAGGGGTTCCCCGCAGCCCGAGGGTGAGGGGAGAAAGAAGTCCTCCGCCGTGCGCTGGAGGGCCAGCACGGTGCGCTCCCCAAAGTGGTCCCTGGCCTCCTCCAGCCGCTGGACCAGGCTGCCCCCGGACAGGGCGGAGGAGACCAACACCCGGGCCCTCTGGGTGTGGGGGGCAAAGGACTCGGGGACCAGCAGGTCCAGCCCGGAGCGGAGACAGGCCTGCTCCAGCTGGTGAAGCAGCCCGGCCAGGAAGGGGAGCGGACCCCCTTCAAAATCGCAGATCACCCCGGAGAAATTCCGGGCCCGGCACTCCTGGACCACCTCCCGGCAGAACAGGGCGGCGTCCCCCGCTCCGTCAAAGCCGGAGCAGTCCAGGACCATCAAGCCCCCTCGGGGGGCGACGGGGCCGCCGGAGCGGAACAGGTGCGGGCCCTTGCCCATGCGGTAGGCCATGTGGGCGGGAACGGCGGAGGTCCCCCGCAGGGCGCCCAGCTGCTGGGGTGTGACGATGACGATGACAGTGCTGCTTGACATGAAGGCTCCCCCTTGTCCAAAATTTTCGGGTGTGGTATACTTGCCACGAAAAACGGGAACGGTCTTTGGTGCTACTGTATGAGCCGGCCGCCCCGGACAGAACGGAAAAATAGGAGGACGCCCACGTGCGCTTTTCGCCCATTCCCCGGGGGTTTTATCCCTCGGTCACCGCCCTGGACCCCAAGAAATTGCGGGAAAAGGGGATCACCCTGGTGCTGGCCGATCTGGACAACACCCTGGTGGCATATAAGGTCCCCACGCCCACCCCTGAGATCGTGGCCTGGAAGCAGGCACTGGAGGCGGAGGGGATCGACCTGTTCATCCTGTCCAACAGCCGCAAGCCCGGCCGGGCCCAGCGCTTTGCCGAGGCCCTGGGAGTGCCCTATCAGGGCCACTCGGGCAAGCCCAAGCGGGCGGGCTATCTGCGGGCCATGGAGCGCATGAACCGCACCCCGCAGGAGACCGTCATGGTGGGGGACCAGATCTTCACCGACACCCTGGGGGCCAACAACGCCGGGGTCACCCCTCTGCTCATCCGGCCCATCCGTCTGGCGGGCAACCCCGGGCGGTATGTGCGGTACGCGGCGGAGACCCCCTTCCGCCTGCTGGGAGGAAGGAGGCCCTTCCTGTGAGCGCATGGTTTGGCCCCGCCGGAAATTCAGAGAGCTTTTCCAAACAGCATAAATCCTCCCTTCAGGCCCCCGCCTGGATCGCCGCTCAGGGCTTGGACTGCTACGAGTACCAGTGCGGCAAGGGGGTCCACGTGGGGGAGGAGACCGCACGGAAGCTGGGGGAGAAGGCCCGGGAGGCGGGAATCTCCCTGTCCCTCCACGCCCCCTACTTTATTAACCTGGCAAACCCCGACCCGGAGGCGGTGCAGAAGACCATCGGCTACGTGCTGGATGCCTGCCGCGCCGCGGACTGGATGGGAGCGGGCCGGGTGGTCATCCACTCGGGGGCTTTGATGAAGCGCTCCCGCCAGGTGGCCTTGGACATTGCCATGGAAACCCTGCCCAAGGTGATCGCCGCCTGCGACCGGGAGGGTTTTTCCCACATCACCCTGTGCCCGGAGACCATGGGAAAAATCAATCAGCTGGGGGACCTGGCTGAGGTGCTGACCCTCTGCACCCTGGACTCCCGGCTGGTGCCCTGCATCGACTTTGGCCACCTCTACGCCCGCTCCCTGGGGGAACTGGAGGGAGAGCGGGCCTGTGCGGAGATGCTGGACCAGGTGGAGCGGGTGCTGGGCGAGGAGCGGGCCAGCCGCTTCCACAGCCATTTCTCCCGCATTGAGTTCACCCCCAAGGGGGGCGAGAAGTGCCACCGCACCTTTGCCGACCACGGAGGCTTCGGCCCGGACTGGACGCCCCTGGCCCGGGAAGTGGCCCGCCGGGGCTGGAGTCCTACCTTCATCTGCGAAAGCGCAGGGACTCAGGCCGAGGACGCGGCGGAGATGAAGCGGATTTACCTGGAATGCACAGAGAAAGTCTGATGGGCGCTTTTTGCACCGTTTACCTTGGATGATAAGAAGAAAAGAGGTTGCGGCCGTATGAGGTTTCTCCTGGCTTTTTGTTTTGGTATTCTGCACAAGCTAATTGGGAATCGTCGGCGGGCGCCTCATAACAAGCAAAAAACTGTGTCCGTGTCCCGTTCCACAGCCCCGTTGAAACCTGAAAAGACAGGGCAGGCACAGCCGGACGCGTTGCTGCCCTTTGGGTACAAAAATAGCTGGCTGTGCATCCCAAACTCCACCCCTCAGGAGGTTATGTCGCGCCTGGACTGCGAGGGAGTGAAGCCCTGCACGTGGGAGAGGGGACTTGCTGAGGCAGAGGAGGACCAGCAGGTGTTTGTCTCCCCCTGTTTGGACGGCTTTGTTTTGGTGATTGGATTGTCGGGGCTGGAAAAGAAGCAGCTGGATCGTTTAGCGGCCGGATTTGAAGAACTGCAATATTTTGCAACCCACCGCACAGTGGGGTATCAGAGCTGGGCACGGTATCAAGCAGGTCAACTGGAGCGCGGCTACACCTATCTTGGGGAGCGAGGCGAGGTCCTGTGGGATGAAGGGCCCCTGACAGCGGAAGAGATTGCGCTGGGAGCCATGAAATTTCCCCGAGGGCATACGGAGAATGACTGGGAACACATCGTGCCCCCCACAGAAGAAACGGTGCTGGACCTGGCGGCAGCCTGGGGGGGATGTACGGTTTTCCGGCAGACAGTCCCCCGCGTCTCAGGGGTATTTATGCCACTTACATATAAGATAGCGGATTTAAGGAGGGGTGGGAATGAACCACATTTCTAAAATTGCCGCCCAACTGGCGGAATATGATCTGGACGCCATGCTCATTACCAGCGAGAGCGGAGAGCGCTATGCCGTGGGCTTCCAGGGAGAGGGCCTGGTGCTGGTCACCGGAGACGGGGCCCACTATTCCACTGACGGGCGCTACATCGAGGCGGCCCGGAAGGAAATTTCCGGGGCTGAGATCGAGCTGATCGGCCAGGGAAAAAGCCACCTGACCCTGGCCCAGGAATACATTGCCCGAAAGGGCCTGAAGCGGGTGGGCTTTGAGGATGAGGAGATGAGCGTGGCCCAGTTTTCCCAGGTGGAAAAGGCCCTCTCCTGCCAGCTGATCCCCGCCCAGGGGCTGCTTTCCAGCCTGCGGGCGTCTAAAGACAAAGAGGAACTGGCTGCCATGCGCCGGGCCCAGGAGATCACCGACCAGGCCTACCGGGAGATTCTGAGCTACATCCGCCCCGGCATGACGGAAAACCAGGTGGCCGCCCGGCTGGTGTATGAGATGATGCGTCTGGGAGCCCGCAAGACCTCCTTTGACCCCATTGTGGCGGCGGGGGCCAACGGCTCCATGCCCCACGCGGTGCCGGGAGAGACGGTGATCCAGCGGGGCATGTTTGTCACCATGGACTTTGGCTGCGTGTGGGATGGCTACTGCTCCGATATGACCCGCACCGTGGCCGTGGGCCAGCCCACTGAGGAGATGGAGGAGGTCTATCACCTGGTTCTCCAGGCCCAGCGGGCGGGCATTGCCGCCGCCCGGGCCGGGGTGACGGGCCGGGAGATCGACGCCGCCGCCCGCCGGGTGATCCAGGAGGGTGGCTATGGGGACTATTTCACCCACAGCTTCGGCCACTCCCTGGGGCTGGAGATTCACGAGAGCCCCAACGCCTCCCCCCGGGAGGAGCGGGTGCTGCCTGCCGGTGCGGTGATCTCCGCCGAGCCGGGCATCTACCTGCCGGGCCGCTTCGGCGTGCGCATTGAGGACGTTTTGGTGCTGCGTGAGGGGGGCTGCGAGGACATCACCCGCTCCACCAAGGACTTGATCGTGCTGTAATCGCTGAATTTTGGCAAACCCCCTTGTCAAAATGGGGGAAACAGGGTAAAATAAATTAGTTCATTAAAAACACAATGGAGGATGATTCCTATGGCAATGATTTCCGCCAGTGATTTCCGCAACGGCGTGACCTTCGAGATGGACGGCAAGGTCATGCAGGTCGTCGAGTTCCAGCACGTAAAGCCCGGCAAGGGCGCCGCCTTTGTCCGTACCAAGATGAAGAACATCATCACCGGCGGCGTGACCGAGACCTCCTTTAACCCCACTGCCAAGTTCGAGCAGGCTTTCGTGGAGCGTAAGGATATGGAGTACAGCTACAACGACGGCGATCTGTACTACTTCATGGACATGGAGACCTTTGACATGCTGCCCATCAGCAAGGACCTGCTGGGCGACTCCTTCCGCTTCGTGAAGGAGAACATGAGCTGCAAGATCATGTCCTACAAGGGCAGCGTTTTCGGCGTGGAGCCCCCCAACTTCGTGGAGCTGGAGGTCACCGAGACCGATCCTGGCTTCAAGGGCGACACCGCCACCAACGTGACCAAGCCCGCCACCCTGGAGACCGGCGCTGAGATCAAGGTTCCCCTGTTCATCAACCCCGGCGACAAGATCAAGATCGACACCCGTACCGGCGAGTACCTGGAGCGCTGCAAGGCCTAATTTAAGCGTCCGAGACCGCGAGCAGGGGAGATAACGCCGGAGCGTATGCCGGCAAACCAAGAAATCCCCAGGGATTTCTGTTTGGCGGCGAAGTCGGAGAAGTTATCGACCCGACCGCGAGCGTGACGAGGCGTGATAACGCCAAGCGTCCGAGACGTCGCGAACAGCGCGGATGGACTGGAGCGAGGAATGTAAACCAAGAGCCGCGCAGCGGATCTGTTTGTGTTCCGAGACGGAGGGAAGCCGCGCATCGTGAGCAGGCGAGGCGTGATAACAAGCGCCTGATTCCACAAACACCATTTGTCTGCCGAGGCGTAGCCTCAGAAAGGAGCAAGACATGACTATTTCCGAGAAAGTCGCCTATTTGAAGGGCCTGGCTGAGGGCCTGAATCTGGATACCGAGAAGTCTAAGGAGGGCAAGCTCATCTCCGTGATGATCGGAATTCTGGAGGAGGTCGGCCTGTCCATCGAAGATCTGGAGGAGAATGCTCTGGCTCTGGGCGAGGAGATCGACGTGCTCTCTGACGACCTGGCCGATGTGGAGTCCGTGGTCTACGATGACGAGGACAGCGAGGACGAGGATGAGGACGAGGACTTCTTCGAGGTGGAGTGCCCCAACTGCGAGGAGCCCCTCATCATCGACGACGAGGCTCTGGCCGCTGGGGAGATTCAGTGCCCCAATTGCGAGACCCGTTTCGCCCTTGACCTGAGCGACGACACCGTGGAGGCCGACGGCGAGGAGGAGTAATTCCTTCCGCATCAAAAAAATAAAAAAACAGCCGTCCCATTGGGACGGCTGTTTTTTTCTACCCATTGCCAGTGAAAGATTTCCCCGTATGTCCCTGTGTGTGCCGAACATAATAGCAAGGTGGATGGGACATTCAGCATGACAAAAAGGGGAGATGTAAGATGAACGGGAGATGGATGGCGCTGGGCGCCGCCGTGCTCATGACGGCGTCTTTGGCCTCTTGCGGCATGAGCAATGAAAAGACCGGTACCAACCGGCTGAGCAGCCAGGGCGACTCCGGCTACCGCACCTCCATGGGGACGAAACGGGACTATCTCAACGACGGGCACTACTACGCCCAGGGAGATGGCTCCGTTACCGACTATCCCAAGGGGCAGAGCCAGCTGGACCAGCTGGGCAAAGCCCTTCGGGAGGGCTGGGACGACCTGATGAAGGGGGCGGAGGACGCCGCCCGGGACACAGGAAAGGCCGCTGAGAACGGCCTGAACGACGCGAAAAACGGTCTGAAGGACGCCGGACAGGACCTGAAACAGGCTGGCCGGGACATGACCGGAAAATAAAAAAAGGACGGCCCGCGGGCCGTCCTTTTTTTAACGCTTTTTCTTGGTGCCCTTCTGGTTTTTGGCCGCGGGCTTGGCCCAGCCGGCGGGGCGGCGGGCGCTGCCGCTGTGGGCGGCGGAGCGGGATTTCTTCTGCTCCTCCCGGGGGAACTTTCCGCCCTTGCCTGCAGCGGGCTTCTTGCCCGGGCGGGCACCGGCGGACTTTTCGCCGGGGCGGGGGGCGGAGCCCTTGCTGGGACGGATGAGACAGCGCTTGCCGAAGCCAATGAGGTCGGTGCGCCCCGTCTTTTCCAGGGCCTCCAGCACCAGCGCACGGTTCTGGGGTTTGCGCCACTGCATCAGGGCCCGCTGAAGGGCCTTGTCGTGGGGCATCTTGGGGACGAAGACAGGCTTCATGGTCCGGGGGTCCAGACCGGTGTACCACATGCAGGTGGCCAGGGTGCCGGGGGTGGGGTAGAAGTCCTGGACCTGCTCGGGCATGTGGCCCTGCTTGTTGAGCCACTCGGCCAGCTGTACCGCGTCCTCCAGGGTGCAGCCGGGGTGAGAGGAGATGAGGTAGGGCACCAGATACTGGTCCTTGCCGTAGCGGCGGTTGAGCTTAAAGTACTTCTCCCGGAACTTCTCGTATACCTCGATGTGGGGCTTGCCCATGTAGTCCAGGGTGTGGGCCACACAGTGCTCGGGGGCCACCTTCAGCTGGCCGGAGATGTGGTGCTGGATGAGGTCGGTGAAAAACTCCCCGCTGGGGTCCTTCATCAGGTAGTCAAAGCGGATGCCCGACCGGATGAACACCTTTTTTACTTTGGGAATCTCCCGGAGCTTGCGCAGCAGCATCATATAGTCGGTGTGGTCTGCGTCCAGATTGGGGCAGGCCTGGGGAGCCAGACAGGCCCGGTTTTTACACAGGCCCGCCTTCAGCTGCTTCTGGCAGGAGGGACGGCGGAAGGTGGCCGAGGGGCCGCCCACGTCGTGGATATAGCCCTTGAAGCCGGGGTGCTCGGTCAGGGCCTTGACCTCCCGGATGACGCTCTCGTGGCTGCGGCAGGAGATGACACGCCCCTGGTGGAAGGCCAGGGAGCAGAAGTTGCAGGCGCCGAAGCAGCCCCGGTTGTGGGTGACAGAGAAGCGCACCTCCTCAATGGCGGGTACGCCGCCCATGTCATCGTACATGGGATGGGGCTCCCGCACATAGGGCAGCTCGGCCACCTGGTCCATCTCCGGCGTGGTGAGGGGCCGGGCGGGAGGATTGACCAGGAGGAACTCCCGGCCGTGCTTTTGCAGGATGGCCTTGCCCACGAAGGGGTCGTGCTCGTTGTACTCGGTCATGTTGGCCCGGGCGTAGGCCTCCTTGCTGGAGGAGACCTCCTCAAAGGAGGGGACCTCTACCCAGGGGTAGGCGCACAGGCCGGGGTGGGGGACAGCTACACAGGTGCCCCGCACGTCGGTGATCTCAGACACCGGGGTGCCCGAGGCCAGGCGGGCGGCGATCTCCCGGCTGGCCAGTTCCCCCATGCCGTAGGTGAGAATGTCCGCCTGGGCGTCAAAGAGGATGGAGCGGCGCACCTTGTCCTCCCAGTAGTCGTAGTGGGCAAAGCGGCGCAGACTGGCCTCCAGGCCGCCGATGATGATGGGGATGTCCCCGAACGCCTCCCGCACCCGGTTGGAGTAGACCACAGTGGCGTGGTCGGGGCGCAGGCCCGCCTTGCGTCCGGGGGAGTAGGCGTCGTCGTGGCGGCGCTTTCTGGCGGCGGTGTAGTGGGCCACCATGGAGTCCAGGTTGCCTGCGGAGATCATGACCCCCAGACGGGGGCGGCCCAGGGCGGCAAAGGGGGCGGCGCTGCGCCAGTCGGGCTGGGCCAGAATAGCCACCCGGTAGCCCTCGGCCTCCAGAACGCGGCCGATGATGGCCGGGCCGAAGGAGGGGTGATCCACATAGGCGTCGCCGGTGATGAGCAGGAAATCGTAGTCCTCCCAGCCACGGCGGTTCATATCCTCCCGGCTGACGGGCAGGAACAGGTCGCGGTCAAAAGCCATGACGCACCTCTTTCATTCAAACGAGATTGGAATACACAGCCGCGGGACACAGGGTGCCCCGCGGCAAAGGGTCATAAAATGGTACCGGGGATCTCAGGGCGGGCGATGGGTTTTTCCAAAACGTCCAGAAGGAAGCCCTTGCCCTGCTCCTCTCCCACTTTGTGGAAGTCGTACTTTGCGTAAAAATGCTGGGCGTGGTCGTTGGTCACGGCGCAGCGCAGCCGCAGGGCCCGGCGGCCCTGGGAGCGGAAGAAGGAGACGGCGTGGCCCAGCAGCTGGACCCCAAAGCCACGGTTGCGGAACTCAGGGGCCATGTAGCAAAGGGGGATGTACCCGGCATTGTGCTCGTGGAAGCGATCCAGATCCAGCTGGATCATGCCGGCAAATTGGTCCTCGGCCATGGCCACCGAGACGCCCCAGGGGGAGTGGGACAGATCCCGGCTGGCGGCCT
The DNA here is from genome assembly GCA_900553135.1 of uncultured Eubacteriales bacterium. GTDB lineage: Bacteria > Bacillota > Clostridia > Oscillospirales > Oscillospiraceae > Lawsonibacter. The sequence continues at coordinate 24,405 of USCO01000014.1, forward strand.
CCCAGAAGCCCGGACCGTCAAAGGGCAGGTCGGTGCCGTGGACGGTGATCCAGGTGTCCCGCCGGGCGGAGAGGTAGAGCTCCTGCTCGTCGGGGCCCAGGGGGCGGAACCACAGGTTGACGTCGGGGGTGCGCTCGCCCCCCTTGCGCCACCAGGACTGGCGGGCCAGGGTGGAGATGGAGTCGTCCAGGTGGGAGTTGTCACCCTCGTAGACCACGTGGAAGGCGTCTCCGTCCCAGGCCAGACAGGTCACCGCGGTGTTGTCGTGGTGGGGCATGGAGTGCCAGTCCTGGGGAGGAATGCCCCGGACCTTGCCTAAAAACTGGCGGATGGCGGTGCCGTGGCTGAAGAGGGCCACATTTTCATCGGGATGGGCCTGGGCGATGGCCCGCACGGCGGAATAGACCCGCTCTCCCAGTTCCCCCAGGGTCTCGCCGTGGGGGGCACGGAAGGTGGGATCGCTGTGGTTGAACAGGGCCAGCTGCTGGGGTTCCTTGTGCCGCACCTCGCCCCAGGTGCGGTCCTCCCAGTCACCCATGTGGATCTCCCGCAGGCCGGGGTCCAGGTGGAGGGAGAGATTTTTGGGCAGATAGATGGCCCCGGCGGTGAGCTGGGTGCGGATCAGGTCGCTGGAATAGACCGCCTGGATGGGGACCGTGGCAAAGCGCTGCTCCAGGGCCTTGATCTGACGCATGCCGTTGGGCGTGACCAGGGCGTCATACCAGCCGTGGATGCGGCGATAGAGGTTGCCCTCCGCCTCGGCGTGCCGAATGAGATAAATGGTTGTCATATATTCTCAGTTCCTTTTATTTGGGGTTAGGAAGATCAGGCCCTTTTCCGACCAAAGGGGATCCACAGCAGAGGAAGAAGCGATACGATCAATACAGGCAGGAGCGTACGTATCGGTCCGCTCAGATGCAGAAACTGACGGATCACCTGATCCACGGGGAGGGATAAGAATAGGAAGTATAGATGTTCCCATAAAAAGCTGGGCCATGCAAGAGAAGAATGGGGCGCGACAAAAGCCAGAGCCAGATGGATCAGGCTGAATCCCAACACAACCATGGCACCGGTTCTGATTGCCTGTTTGGTACAAAGAGCGCGGAGGATAAAGCCCACTGCCGCAAAACACGCAATGGGAAGCAGCACATCGGAAAAGGACTTGGAAAGCTGGGATTTCAAGACCAGCAGTTCCCGGATCGCGGCACAAAGCCAGGCGGAAATCAGCATCAACAGGGGAACTGCCCACCAACGGTTCTTCATCGCAGACTCCTTTCTTTGCGTACAAGGAAGGAACAAGCTTGTTCGGCGGGGGCGTCTTGTTTTGCTGTTGTATGGTGCAAGAAATGTCCCTATTTGTGGTGGGATTTCATCTCAAAGTGGATCAGCAGGGACAGCAGGGCTCGCAGCAGGACCACCGCACCCAGCACCACCAGTTCGTTGAGATCCCGCACCAGCACGGTTTTCAGGATCTCCGCCGCCATTTTGAATTCCAGGCTGGTGGCCAGCCCGTTGGCCAGGTCAAATTTCACATCCAGAGGGACGTGGGTGACCAGGCCCTTGCAGTAATTCCAGAAGGCCCGCAGGGCGGACACGGCCACCACAAAGATGCCCATGAGCTCGCAGATGGAGATGATGGGGGGCAGGACCCCCGCAATGAGTTCTTCCAGCATGGCGGACCTCCCGAAAATTTGGTCAATGGCTTACCAGGGCTTCACGCCGCCGGTGAGCTGGGACACAGAGGACATGCCCTGGCGGGCGGCGATCTGGGCCAGCTCGTCCCGCACCTTGATGGGGGTGAAGGGATCGGCAAACATGGCAGTGCCCACGGCCACGGCGGTGGCGCCGGCCAGCATCAGCTGGGCCGCGTCCTCGCCCTTGCTCACGCCGCCCATGCCCAGGATGGGCAGCTTCACAGCCTGGGAGACCTCCCAGACCATGCGCACCGCCACAGGCAGCACGGCGGGGCCGGACAGGCCGCCGGTGTTCATCTTCAGAATGGGACGGTGGGTGTTCACGTCGATGCGCATGCCCCGCAGGGTGTTGATGAGGGACACCGCGTCGGCGCCGCCGTCCTCCACCGCCCGGGCGATCTCGGTGATGTCGGTGACGTTGGGGGAGAGCTTCACCATGACGGGCACCTTGCCCGCGTGGGCCTTGGCCTCCCGGGTCACCTCAGCGGCCAGCTCGGGCCGGGTGCCGTAGGCCAGGCCGCCCGCCTTCACGTTGGGGCAGGAGATGTTCACCTCGATCATGTCCACGCCAGCCTCAGAGAGCTTTTCGCACATGATGCCGTACTCCTCGGGGGTGTTGCCCGAGATGTTGGCGATGACCTTCACGTCATACTGGCGCAGGAAGGGCAGCTCAGTGGCGATAAAGGCGTCCACACCGGGGTTCTGCAGGCCCACGGAGTTTAGGATGCCCATGGGGGTCTCGGCGATGCGGGGAGCGGGATTGCCCTCCCGGCCGTGGAGGGTCAGGCCCTTGGCGCAGATGCCGCCCAGCTCGCTCAGATCGTAAAACTCCCCGTACTCCCGGCCAAAGCCGTAGGTGCCAGAAGCCACGCACACGGGGTTTTTCATGGTCATCCCGGCCAGGGTGACCTTCATATCCACATTAGACATCCCAGTTCACCTCCTTGGCATCAAAGACGGGACCATTTTTGCACACATGCTTCCGGGAGCCGTCGGCCATGTCGCAGGCGCACACCAGGCAGGCGCCCACGCCGCAGCCCATGCGCTCCTCCATGGAGACCTGGCAGGGGATGCCGAACTCCTGGGCCACCTTGGCCACGTTGCGCAGCATGGGCTTGGGGCCGCAGGCCAGCACGGCGTCGTAGTTCTGGTTCTCGCTCAGCTCCTGGCGCACCAGGGCGTCCACAAAGCCGTGGTGACCCATGGAGCCGTCGTCGGTGGCCACCAGCACCTTGGCGCATTCCTTCTCAAAGCGATCGGTCAGGATGATCTTGTCCTGAGAGCGGCCGCCCAGAATGGCGGTGGAGTTTCCGCGGGTATACTCGGCGCAGCCCAGCATGGGGGGGATGCCGATGCCGCCGCCCACCAGCAGGTAGCGGCCCTCAGGCTTCATGGTGAAGCCGTTGCCCGCCAGGCCCAGCACGTCCAGGCTGTGGCCCACGGGGCGGTTAGCCAGCCACTGGGTGCCCTCACCCCGGACCTCAAAGACGATGGTCACGGTGTCGGGGTCTCCGGCCTGGCAGGTGCACACGGAGATGGGGCGGCGCAGCAGCAGACCCTCGCCGCACTTTACGTGGACGAACTGGCCGGGGCCCTTCAGAGAGGTGCGGACCATATCGCCGCACTCCAGCGTCATATAGATGGCGTCTCCCAGCTGTTCTTTGGAGATGATTTTACACTTGCGTTCAACCTTCATTTGTTGATCTCACACCTTTGTTTGACTGTTATTTTTCCCAGGGGGGCTTCCGATCATGCCGGCTGGCATCCGGCCGGAAGGAGGTCTCCTCCTGGCCGGCGGCCTGGGGCCGGGGAGCGGGCTTGTCCTTGATCTCGGGCAGCTCCGGGGGCTGGGGAATATAGAACTCCGCCTTGCCGCATTGGGCGCACCGGAGGATCTCCACCTCCAGCCAGGTGGGAGCAAAAATATCCTGCGGGATTATGTCGAGCCGTTTCTTCCCGTACCGCTCCATGGGGCCGCCGCACCGCAGACAGGTTTTGTCGGTGCTGATGGCCTGCCGGGCCCTCTCCTGCCGGGAGCGCTGTTCCTCCAGCCAGGCCTCATCCTGCTCCAGCCAGGCCTGAAGCGCCTGGGGATTGGGCGCCCGGCCGGTGGCCAGGGCTTTTTCTGCCCGCTCCTTGGGGGAGAGGGGGGAGAGCTGATCGTAGCAGGCGGAGCACACGGACAGGTCGGAGTCGCCGCACTGAATCAGGCAGCCGCCGAACAGACCAAATTCCTTGCCGCAGAAGATACACCGTTTTGCCATGGAACACCCTCCTGTCTGTTGCGTTGAAAGGGCATTTGCCGAAGGAGCAGTCCCCGGTCACTTCTCCCAGGGGGCCTTGTCCTCCTTCTGCCAGGGGAAGCGGAAGCCGCGCTCCTCCCGGACCGTTTCCTGGGGCTGGGGAGCTTCTTCCTGCGGAACTCCCTCCTGAGGCGCGGGCTCTTTTGCCGGGGCAGGGGGAACAAAACGGGCGGTGTACAGCTCCACCTTGCCGCACTGGGGGCAGGCGTACAGGTCCACCACATACTGGTCGGACAGCAGGGTCATCAGCCCGCCGCCGCCGTCGGCGCCGATGGAAAAGTCCTGGATCTTCCGGTCCATGAGGGTGCCGCAGGCGGGACAGGCCTTTCGCGCGTTTAAGTTGGCCTGGATGATGGCCTCATCCGCCAAATCGGGGGAGGCCAGAATCTGCTGGTTCAGGTCGTTTCGCT
>USCO01000015.1 GCA_900553135.1 uncultured Eubacteriales bacterium
ATGGTGGTATAGAACATCATCAGCAGGTAGTTGCCCGCGATGCCAAACCAGCTGTAGATATGCCACTTGGTTCCCTTGGGCTCCAGGGCATTAAAGGACAGGGCAATGCTCTTCTGGCTGGCCCGGCCCACGGAGAACTCCATCACCATCACCGGCAGACCCATAATGACCAGGAACAGAAGATATACCAATACGAAAGCAGCGCCGCCGTACTTACCTGTGATGTACGGGAAGCGCCACACGTTTCCCAGCCCAATGGCGCAGCCTGCCGAGATCAGCAGAAAGCCCAGCCGGGAGGAAAAACTCTCTCTCTTTTGCACACAAATACCTCCTATCTCAAGCCGTAAACCACGGCAAACGTTATTTTAGCAGTATCTCTTTCCCCGGTCAATGCTTTAAATGGAAAAAGAAAAATTTATTTGAATTTTTTTTAAAAAACCCCTTGCCAAACCTTTGGTTGTATGCTATACTAGCGTAGCTGTCAGGCACAGCGGACAAGAAAAAACAAAATACGGTATGCGGCTGTAGCTCAGTTGGATAGAGTGTTTGGCTACGAACCAAAAGGTCGGGGGTTCGAATCCCTTCAGCCGTACCAGTTCATCGCAAACGAGATCTCGTTTGCGATGAACTTTTTTATTCCCCTTTGCCGGAGCAAGCCCTGCTTGCTCCGGCTTTCTTTTTTCCCTGCTGTCCACTTTAATTGTAAACCAAATAAATATTTTAGTTGACAATCAATCATTTCCTGTGATACCATCTCCACCAGATCACGGTTCGGCCGAACCTTTCTCCCCTCTGGCAGGAATCAAACAGGAAGGAAGACAGCCTATGCAGTACACCAAGACCCAAAAGCTGGTCCTATGCGCCCTCTTTGTGGCCCTCATTGGGGCGGGCGCTTTTATCAAGATCCCCGTTCCCCTGGTCCCCTTTACCCTCCAGTTTCTCTTTACCATGCTGGCAGGCCTTCTGCTGGGCGGACAGCTGGGGGCTCTGGCCGTCTGCGCCTACATCGCCCTGGGGCTGGCGGGGCTGCCCGTATTTGCCCAGGGCGGGGGCATCGCTTACGTGTTCCAGCCCAGCTTCGGCTACCTCATCGGCTTTGCTGCGGGAGCCTATGCCACGGGAGCCCTGGCAATCCGGGTGCCCAAACCCGGCTTTGGCCGCCTGCTGGCCGCCAATTTCCTGGGCCTTGCCATCGTCTATCTGTTTGGCATGGTCTACTACTACCTCATGAGCAACTTCTATCTGGGCACTCCCATGGGCCTGTGGCCCCTGTTCCTCTACTGCTTTCTCCTGGCTGTCCCGGGAGACATTGTCCTGTGCATCCTGGGCGCGGCGCTGGGAAAGCGTCTCATCCCCCTGCTGCACCGGGGAAAGGAGTAAGCCATGGAACAACTTAGAACAGGAGCTCTGTTTGTCACAGGCACCGGCACCGACGTGGGAAAAACCTATGTCACCGCACTGCTGCTGAAAAAGCTGCGGGAGCTGGGCCACAACCCGGCCTACTACAAAGCCGCCATGAGCGGCAACCAGCGCCGCCCCGACGGCTCTCTCATTCCGGGCGACGCCCTGTTTGTCAAAGAGCTCTCGGGCATCCCTCAGCCTTTGGAGGAGATGTGTCCCTATGTGTATGAGGCCGCCGTCTCCCCTCACCTGGCCGCCCATCTGGAAGGAAACCCCGTGGAGCTGGACCGGGTGGTGGAGGGATTTCATTCTCTGTGCCAACGCTATGACTTTGTGACCATGGAGGGCTCCGGCGGCATCCTCTGCCCCCTCCGCTTCCCGGACGCCCCCCTCTGGCTGCCCGATGTGGTGAAGGCCTGCGCCCTGGGCTGTCTCCTGGTGGCCGACGCGGGCCTTGGTACCATCAATCAGGTGGCTCTCACCGCCTTCTATCTCCAGGCCCAGGGCATCCCCCTAAAAGGGATCATCCTCAACCGCTATGACCCAGACAGCGTCCTGCACCGGGACAACCTTCTCATGTGCCAGCATCTGACGGGCAACCGGGTAGTTGCCTGCGTCCGGGCGGGAGAGGATACCCTGTCCATCGACCCGGAAGCCCTGCTGGCTCTCTATCACTGACAGGAGGAACGATATGATCTGGTACCCCTATGAACAGCTGAAAACCATGCGTCCCCCCTACGAGATCGTAGACGCCCACGGCGTCTACCTCTGCACCCGGGACCGAGAACTCATCGACTCGGTCTCCTCCTGGTGGAGCGTCATCCACGGCTACAAGCATCCCCAGCTGAACCAGGCCATCCACCAGCAGGTGGAGCAGTTTTCCCACGTGATGCTGGGGGGCCTGACCCATCGCCCAGCCCAGGCTCTGGCGGAAAAGCTGCGGGAATTTCTGCCCGGCGACCTCAATTACTCCTTCTTCTCCGATTCAGGCAGCGTGGCCGTGGAAGTAGCCCTGAAAATGGCCCTCCAATTCTATATGAACCGTGGCGAGACCCAGCGCACCATGGTGCTGGCCCTGGAACACGCCTACCACGGGGACACTTTCAAAACCATGGAGGTGGGGGATGACGAGGACTACCACTTTGTTCTCCAGGCCTACGGCCCAAGCCCCAATGTGGTGCACATCCCCACGGAAATCTCCGCCCTGGAGCAGGCTTTCAGGCAGTACTATGACCGTCTCAACTGCCTTTTGGTGGAGCCCCTCCTCCAGGGGGCAGGCGGGATGCGGATGTACGACGTGTCCTTCCTGCGGCATGCCCGGGAGCTGTGCGACCAGTACGGCGTGCTGCTCATCTTTGACGAGGTGGCCACCGGCTTTGGCCGCACGGGCCACCGCTTTGTGGCCGACCTGGTGCTGCCCGACATTCTGGTGCTGGGCAAGGCCCTCACCGGGGGCTACATCGGCCACGCCGCCACCGTGGCCAACCAGAAGGTCTTTGACGGCTTCTATGACAACAACCCGGACCACGCTCTGATGCACGGCCCCACCTTCATGGGCAATCCCCTGGCCTGCAGCGTGGCGCTGAAGTCCATTGAGCTCTTTGAGACCCAGGACTACCTGTCCAAGATCCGCCGCATCGAGGCCATCACCCGCCGGGAAATGGCTGGCTTCTCCCACCCCAAGGTGAAGGAGGTACGCATCATGGGCGGCTGCGTCTGCGTGGAGGTCACCGACCCCGCCTGTCTCCAGGGCTATCAGCAGTTTGCCTATCAGCGGGGCGTGTTCAGCCGCCCCTTCCTCCGCTACCTGTACGCCATGGTCCCCTACATCATTACAGAGGATCAGCTGGTCCAGGTACTGGACACCATGAAGGCCTGGTTTGCTCAGATGCCTGAGGAATAAAAAAAGCCGCTTCTTTTTTTAAGCCTGGGTAAAGTCGATCTCTTCCGCGTCGCTCCACAACCGCTCCAGGTCGTAGAACTTCCGGGCCTCGTCGGTAAACACGTGGACCACCACGGAGGAAAAATCCATCAGCAGCCAGGTGCCGCCACGGTGTCCCTCGATGTGGTGAGCCCGCTCCCCGTTGTTCTCCATGGCCTCCTCGCAGGCGTCGGACATGGCCTTGATCTGGGTGTTGGAGGTGGCGGTGCAGATGACGAAGTAGTCGGCCAGGGTGGTCAGTCCCTCCGTCTTCAGGACCTTGATTTCCTCTCCCTTTTTGCCGTCCAGAGTCTTGGCCAGCAGAATGGCGCTTTCATAAGAAGTCACAGGCAGTTCTCCTTTCTATATCAATGGGTGATCGTACAGTGTTCAGGCAGCCTGCTCGCTGCCGGTGGGATTGAGCCACGTGGGCGGCTCGGTGTTGCCGCCGGTCTCGCCGGAGGCGTTTCCGCCCTCAGAGCCGCCGGTCTGGCCGGACTCTCCTCCGCCGGTCTCGCCGCCGGAGCTGCCGCTCTGGGAGTCCCCGTCTCCGGAGCTGCTGCCCCCCTGGGACTGGTCGGGGTCCTCAGGCTGGCTGCTGTCCCCTCCGTTGCCGGAGGTGCCGGGATCGGTGGGCTCCGTGGTGCTGGAGTCGCCGCCCTGGGAGCCGGAGCTGCTGGAGCTTCCGCTCTCGCCGGAGGTACCGGGGTCCTCGGGCTGGGTGTCGGTAGGCTCTTCAGGCTCGGTGGGCTCCTGGGTCTGGCTGCTTCCGCCGGAGGAACCAGAGGAGCCGGAAGAGCTTCCTCTGGAGGAATTCAAGCTGGTATCCAGCAGGGTGCCGCTGGTCACGGAGTAGCTGCCGTCGCTGTTGCGCACCAGCACCTGCAGGTCGCTGGACTGGATGTCATTGAGATAGGGATTGAAGCTCTCGTTAAGGAGCTCCAGCAGCTCGTCCACCACGGGCAGCACCATGGACACGCCGGGATACTTGGCGTCCTGCACCGGCATGCTCACAAAGTTCACGCCGGTCTCCGCATCCATGCCCACGGCCAGCTCGGCAAAGGCCAGCAGGTTGCCCAGGGACAGGTCGGTGGTCACGTTCTCCATAAAGACCTCAGCCAGGGCGGGGGCCTTCAGCAGGGTGGAGGGCTTCAGGCACTCGGCGGCCACAGCCTCCAGGAAGGCCTGCTGGGTCTGGATGCGGCCCAGGTCGCCGTTGGGATACTGCACGGAGTAGTCGTTGTTGTGGCGCCAGCGGATCAGGCCCATGGCCTGCTCGCCGTCCAGCTTCTGGTAGCCCTCCTTCAGGTGGATGTGGAGGTCCTGCCCAGGCGTGGGATCGTCGTAGTCCATATCAAAGGGCACGTCGAAGTACACGCCGCCCAGGGCGTCCACCATCTTACCAACGGCCTCCCACTGGACCATGACGTAGTAGTCCAGGGTGATGCCGGTGAGCTTGCCCACTTCCTTTTTCAGGGCGGTGATGCCCTTCTCCACCTGGGTGGACTTGTCGGATCCCTTGTTGTAGTTGTACACCGCGTTGAGCCGGTGTCCGCTGCCTCTGCGGTCCACGTTGATCATGGTGTCACGGGGCAGGCTCATGCCGTCGATGGTCTTGTTTACGGTGTCGAAGGTAATGAGCATCATGGTGTCGGTATTGCCGCCGCCGGCGGTATCCTGTCCCACCAGAAGGAAGGTATATACCCCCTTCTTTCTCCCGCTTTTGGCCACCTCGGGCAGCTCGGCTCCGTCAAAGGCGGAGCTGTCCTCATTGCCTTCGGTGGGCAGCTCAGGCACAGTGGGCAGTTTGACCCAGGCCCGGATACCGATGAACAGGGCAATGACCACGATGGCCACCACCACCAGAGCCTGCAGCAGACGATAGCGGATCTTCTGCTTGCGGCTCATGCCTGCCACCCAGGCCCGGTGCTGCCGCCACCACAGCTGCATTCCGGATGGAGCGGAGCGTCTTCTACTTTCTCTTTTTCCACTCATTCCACGATTCTCCTCGCGTTAGCCGTGCTTTTTCAGCCAGTCCCTGGCTGCCAGCGTATTTTTATGGATGGGGACCCCCCGCTGTTCCATCTCCTGGATGGTGGACTCCACCCCCAGCAGCATAGCCTGGTCCAGGTCGGTATAGGCCAAGCGGCGCAGCTCCTCCACCCCGTCAAAATCCCGGTTTGGCTCTATGTAGTCCGCCATATACAGGATTTTGTCCAGCAGGGTCATATTGGCCCGGCCGGTTGTGTGCCAGAAGATGGCCTCATACACCTCATCAGGTTCCCCAAAAATATACTTGGCAATACATGCCCCTGTTTTGGAGTGCAGCAGTTTTACCGCCTTTTGCTCCAAATCATCTAAAGGAATACCATATTTCTCGCACAAATGCAATTGGGGGGCCAACTCCAGGTATTTGGTACAATCGTGCAAAATTCCGGCGTGGCGGGCCAATTCCGGGTCGGCGCCCCAGAATTTGGCCAGGCGCACCGCCTCCTCCTCCACCCCCATGACGTGGGCCACCCGCTTGTGGCGGATCATGGAGTAGGAACAGGCCCGCAGCTCAGGCAGCTCCAGCTCCTTCAAAACGGCGCTGGTGCCGTACAGGCGGTTCATCAGGATGTAGCCGTACACCGAGGGCAGCAGGTACTCCCGGCCCTTTTCTCGGGCCAGCAGGTCCCGCAGCTGGGTGGAGGACACATCCACCAGTCCGGGCAGGGTGATGGTCACCACCCTGGCGTTATACTTCTTCTGCAAAAATTCCCGCTGGGGCGCAAAGACCGACTCCCCGTCGTCCTCCGTGCGGCCAAAGGCGCAGATCCCCGCCAGGCGGGTGATGGCCCCCGGGTCGTGCCACAGGTGGAAGGTGAGAAACATATCCGTGCCCATGAGCAGCCAAAGCTCTGCCTTGGGATATCGCTTGTGGATCTCCTCCACAGTATCAGAGGTGTAGCTCTTCCCCGCCCGGTCCATTTCCAGGGTGGATACCTCCACCCGGCCGGGCAGATCCATGGCGTCCGCCATCCGCTCCACCATCGCCAGCCGGTGCTCCTTGCTGGGGCTGTCCTCGGGCAGCACCTTATGGGGAGGTACCGCCGCGGGCATCAGCAGCAGTTTGTCCAGCTTCAGTGCGTCAATCGCGGTCTGGGCCGCCGCGAAATGGCCCAGATGAGGGGGATTAAAGGCCCCGCCGTAAATTCCGATCTTCACTGCTTCACACCGCCTTTAAGTTATTTTCCCGTTCCGGCCAAAGCCCGGGTCACTTTCTCTTCTTGTCCTCCACCAGGACGATCTTATCCTTCTTGTCCTTCTTGTGGCTGGGGCGGTAAAGGACGAATTTGGTGCCGATCACCTGGACCACCTCGCTGCGGGTCACGGGGGCCAGGGCCTCGGCGGCCTCCCGGGCGGTCATGAGGGAGTTTTCCAGCACCTTGCCCTTGATGAGCTCCCGGGCCTCCAGGGCGTCGTTGGCCTGCTTGACCAGGTTGTCGCCGATGCCGTCTTTGCCCACGATGAGAATGGTGTCGATGCTGTTGGCCAGGCCGCGCAGCTGGGCCCGCTGTTTGCTAGTCAGTTCCATAGATGGGATAAACCTCTCTTACGTTACAGATTTTTCAGATATTCCTTCAGTTTTTCCTCAAAAACTTCCAGAGCCTTGCCCCGGTGGGAAATGGCGTTCTTCTCCTGAGGGGAGAGCTGGGCGAAGGTCTTTTTCAGCCCGGGCAGGAAGAACACCGGGTCGTAGCCGAAGCCGCCCTCCCCCATGGGGGCGAAGGCGATGGTGCCGGGGCACTCGCCCCGGGCGGTGATCACGTCCCCGTTGGGGAAGCAGCAGGTGATGACGGAGACGAACTTGGCGGTGCGGGGGCTCTGTCCCCGCATGTTCTCCAGCAGCAGGCGGTAGCGGCCGGTGTCGTCCAGGCCCTCCCCGCCGTAGCGGGCGGAGTACACCCCGGGGGCGCCGTTGAGGGCGTCCACACACAGGCCGGAGTCATCGGCGATGGCGGGCATGCCGCTGGCCTCCATGACGGCCTTGGCCTTCAGCAGGGAGTTCTCCTCAAAGGTGGTGCCGGTCTCCTCCACCTCCACGTCCACCCCGGCCTCGGCCTCGGAGCAGACCTCCACCCCCAGCTGGGAGAGGATCCCGTTCATTTCCTTCAGCTTTTTCTGATTTTTGCTGGCAAGAACCAGTTTCATTGCGTGTGCCTCTCTTTCTCTCAGCCCTGGAGCACCTGGCGCTGGATGGCCTGGAGCTCCTCAATGCCCTTCTGGCACAGCTTCACCAGCTGCTCCTCCTCCTCCAGGGTGAAGGGGCGGCCCTCGCCGGTGCCCTGGATCTCAATGAGACGGCCCTGGTCGTCCATGATGCAGTTGAGGTCCACCATGGCGGAGGAGTCCTCCTCATAGCACAGGTCCAGCATGGGCACATCGTCCACCACGCCGGCGGAGACGGCGGCCACATAGCCGCTGATGGGATACTCGGCTAGCTGGCCGTTCTCCATCATCTTGCGGAAGGCCAGCATCATAGCCACAAAGCCGCCGGTGATGGAGGCGGTGCGGGTACCGCCGTCCCCCTGTAAGACGTCGCAGTCGATGGTAATGTTCCAGGGGCCCAGCTTTTTCATATCCACCACCGAGCGCAGGGAGCGGCCGATGAGGCGCTGGATCTCGGCGGCGCGGCCGTTGAGCTTCAGCTTGGAGATGTCCCGGCGGGAGCGCTCCCGGTTGGCACGGGGCAGCATGGAGTACTCGGCGGTGACCCAGCCCTCCCCCTCGGGGACGTGGCGGGGGGGCTTGTCCTCCACGCTGGCGGTGCACAGCACGTGGGTGTTGCCGCAGCGGATCAGGCAGGAGCCCTCGGCAAACTTGTTAATATTGGGAATGATCTCCACAGGGCGGAGCTCATCGTTCTTTCTTCCGTCAATACGGGCCATGAAAAGACTTCCTCTCGTGTAGTTTTTTTGATTTTATCACATTTCAGCCGGGAAATGTTGAAAAGTGTATGAATACCAGCGACATTTTTTCTTAAATCAGGGCCTGGGCAAACTCCATGGCGTCAAAGGGCTGCAGATCGTCCACACCCTCGCCCACGCCGGCGTACTTCACGGGCACGCCCAGCTCCTTGGCAATGGCGATGGCGATGCCGCCCTTGGCGGTGCCGTCCAGCTTGGTGAGGACGATGCCGGTGATGCCGGCGGCCTCCTTGAACTGCTTGGCCTGGATGAGGCCGTTCTGTCCCGTGGTGGCGTCCAGCACCAGCAGGGTCTCCCGGGCGCAGTCGGGCAGCTCCCGGTCGATGACCCGGGAGATTTTGTTCAGCTCGTTCATCAGATTCTGCTTGTTGTGCAGACGTCCGGCGGTGTCCACCAGCACCACGTCGGTGTTGCGGGCCTTGGCGGCGGAGATGGCGTCATAGACCACGGCGGCGGGGTCGGCCCCCTCGTGCTGCTTGACGATCTCGGTGCCGGAGCGCTCCGACCAGATGGTGAGCTGCTCGGCGGCGGCGGCGCGGAAGGTATCGGCGGCGCACAGCAGCACCTTTTTCCGCTCCTTTTTCAGCTGGTGGCCGATCTTGCCGATGGTGGTGGTCTTGCCCACCCCGTTCACCCCGATGAACAGCACCACAGAGGGGCGGGGGGACAGGTTCAGGGCGGCGTCCCCCACGGTGAGAGCGTCGGCGATGCAGCGGCACATGCAGCCCCGGGCATCCTCCACGGTCTTGATGTGCTCCTCCCGTACCCGGCGGCGCAGCTCCTCCACCAGCTCCAGGGTGGTGTCCATGCCGGTGTCGGCCAGGATCAGAGACTCCTCCAGCTCGTCATAGAAGTCGTCGGTGAGCTCGGAACCGAAATTGGCAAAGATGTTGATTTTTTTCAGCTTATCAAAAAATCCCATATCAAAGCATCCTTTTCTTCGTTTCATTCCAGGGGATCTTCGCCCCACAGTCTTTACAGTAGTCTCCCGGGTGTTTCCCAAACCATGCACCGCACTCCGGGCAGCGCATCCACACCAGATACAGAATCGCAGCCGCCAACAGCAGTACCAGCCCCACGGCCATTACCGCCATGGTGGGGTGCCACAGCATCAGGATCAGGCTGACCACCGTCACAAGCAGGATCACGCCCTGCTTTTGCCGTAGTGTCATACAATGTTCTCCTTACAGGATTGTGTTCTTCGCTCCGCAGCGCAGGCAAGAGCGCTTCTGCCTCATCCCTGCTCTACCTTCTCCCCGCAGTAGGGACAGAACTGGCCCCACTGGAAGCCCTCAAACAGCTCCTGGCCGCAGTAGGGGCAGAAAGCGGGGGCCTGCTGGGTCTGCTCCTGCTGGGACGAGGTCTCTTCCTGAGACTGGCTCTGGGAGGAGGACCCTTTCAGCTCCTCCTGGGGAATCATCACGCCGATGCCGTAGAACACCAGCTTGATGCCCACAAACAGCACCACGATCAGGGCGATCAGCGCCACAATGGTGCCCTTGCCCTGCTTCTTCTCTTTTTCTTCCAAATGAGTCTCCTCCTTATCGTCGGGGCAAAGTCCACTCCGGAGTCACCGGATGTTCAGCTCCTTCTCCACATCGTTGAGGTTGATGGTCAGGATGCGGCTGACGCCCTGCTCCTGCATGGTGACGCCGTAGAGCACGTCGGCCTCCTCCATGGTGCCGCGGCGGTGGGTGATGACGATGAACTGGGTCTTTTCCGCCATGGAGCGCATATACCGGGCAAACCGGGTGACGTTGTTGTCGTCCAGGGCGGCCTCGATCTCGTCCATGACCACGAAGGGAGTGGGCCGCACCTTCAAAATGGCAAAGTACAGGGCGATGGCCACGAAGGCCTTCTCGCCGCCGGAGAGGAGGGTGATGACCTTCAGGGCCTTTCCGGGGGGCTGCACCTTGATCTCGATGCCGCAGTTCAAAATATCGTTGGGGTCCTCCAACTCCAGGGTAGCCTTGCCGCCCCCGAAGAGCTCGGCAAAGGTCTGCCCGAAGGCCTCATTGATGCTGGTAAACTCCCGGGCAAAGATGGTCTTCATCTCCCCGGTGATCTGGGCGATCACGTCCTGGAGCTCCTTTTTCGCCTTTTCCACATCGTCCCGCTGGTCGGTGAGGTAGGTGTACCGCTCGTTGACCCGCTCGAACTCCTCGATGGCTCCGATATTCACATTGCCCAGGGCGGAGATGCCCTTTTTCAACTCGGCAATGCGGCGGCTGGCCTTGGGCACCGATTCGATCTCCACCCGCTGCTGCCGGGCCGCCTCGTGGGACAGCTCGTAGGTCTCCCACAGCTTGTCCAGCAGCTGCTTCTCGTCCAGAGAGGCCGCCATCTTCTTCTGCTCCAGCCGGGAGACCTCGCCCCCGATGGTGAGCAGTTCCTTGTTCTTCTCCTGGCCTTCCCGGGTGGCCTTGACCCGCTCCCCCTCCAAAGCCAGCTTTTCCTGGTTCAGGCGGGCGATGGTCTCGTTCTCCCCCTGGTTTTCCTGGCGCAGCTGGGCCAGACGGGCCTCCTTCTCCTGGATCTCCAGGGCATAGGCCTGGTTCTTCTCCTCGTAATCGCCGATGAGAGCCCGGCTCTGGTCCTGGTCTCCGGCCAGGTCCTGACGCAGGCCTTCCAGCTCCTTCAAGGTGGCCGCGCCCGTCTCCCGCTCCGCTTCCAAAGCGGCCAGGGCGGCGTTGAGCTGGGAGAGCTCCTGGGTGATGCGCAGAGACCGCTCCTGCAGGTCGCTCTGGCCCTGGGCCTTGCCCTGGGCCTCACTCTTCAGGGCCTCGGCCTCCCCTTCCAGCTCGGCGATGCGTTCCCGGGCGTTCTGGGTGTCGGCCTCGATCTCCTGGGAGCGGGCGGCCAGCTGCTCCAGCTGGGCCTTTCCGCCCTCCCGCTGGCGCTCCAAGTCGGCCAGCAGGCTCTGACACAGGGTCTGCTCGCCCTGAGCCTTCAAAATGGCATCCTCCCACTCCCGCAGCTGGGCCTGGGCGGTGTCCATCTCATAAGTGGCGGCGGTCTCCTCCCGCTGGGTCTCCTCCAGCACGCGGGCGGCCTGATTCAGCTGCTCCTCCAGCTCCTGGCGCTGCTGGCGCAGCCGCTCCAGCTCGTTGGCCCGGCTGAGGATGCCCGCGCTGCGGCTGGCGCTGCCGCCGGTCATGGAACCGCCGGGGTTGAGCACCTGGCCGTCCAGGGTGACGATGCGGAACTGATAGCCAAAGCGCCGGGCCGCGGCGATGGCGCTGTCCAGGTCCTCCATCACCACCACCCGCCCCAGCAGGTTGGCAAAGACATTCTGATACCGGGGGTCAAACTGCACCAGGCGGTTGGCCACCCCAACAAAACCGGGCTGTCCCTCCAGTTGACCCGCCTCCCGCAGCTGGTAAGGCCGGATGGAGCTCAGAGGCAGAATGGTGGCCCGACCGCCGTCCCGGCGCTTCAGGTACTGGATGACCGCCTTGCCGTCCTCCTCCCGGTCCACCACGATATTCTGCATGGCCCCGCCCAAGGCGGTCTCGATGGCCACGGTGTACTGGTCGGGCACCTTCAGCAGGTCGGCCACCGCGCCGTGGATATTCCGCAGGCTGCCCCGCTGGGCCTCCCCCATGACCAGCTTTACCGCCTTGGAGTAGCCCTCGTGGACCTTCTCCATCTCGGCCAACATTTTGATGCGGGAGGACAGGGCGTTTTCCTCCATGCGCAGCTTCACATTCCGCTCCCGGGCCTGCTCCGCCTTTTTCCGGCGGCTCTCCAGGCGCAGGGCATAGCCGGAGATGACGTTTTTCACGCCGTCCCGCTCCTCCAGGGCCTCATTCAGCTTCTTCTGGGCCTGCTTCACGTCCTGGCGGGCGTATTCCAGCCGCTCCTCCAGGGAGGCCAGCTCCCGGCGCAGGCTCTGATCCCGGTCCAGCACCTCCTGGGCGGCGGCGGCCAGGGCGGAGAGCACCGCCTTGGCCTGGTGGGCGTCGGCGGTCTTCATGGACTCCCGGTCCCGCAGCTGCTCCAGCTCCCGGGCCAGGGTACCCGCGGAGCGCAGGGCCTGCTGGGCCTGTGCGTTCTTCTCCTCCACCTGGCGGCGGCTCTCCTCCAGGGACTGCTCCACCTCGGCCAGGCGGGCGCGGCGCTCGGCGATCTGGCTGTCCAAACTGTCCTGGCGGCCCTCCCGCTGCTCCAGCTCCTCCCGGATGCGGGCGGTGTTTTCCAGGTTGTGCTGGATGTTGCTGCGCAGCACCGCCACGGCGGAGTCCAGCTCTCGGATGGAGGCGTCCCGGCTCTGGATGGCAAAGCGCAGCTGGTCGGCCTGGACCTCCTTGTCCCGCATCTGCTGGGACAGCTGCTCGGCGGCGCCGAAGCGCTCCTCCACGGCCCGCTCCGCCGCCTCCTTCTGGCGCACCGCCTCTTTATAGTCGGTCTCCAGCTTGATATTTCCCGCCCGGATACGCTCCAGGGTATCCAGCCACACGGAAATCTCCAGACCCCGCAGCTCATCCCGCAGGACCAAGAACTTTTTCGCCTTCTCGCTCTGGCCCCGCAGGGGCTCCACCTGGAGCTCCAACTCGGAGATCTTGTCGTTGATGCGCAGCAGGTTGTCGTCGGTGCGCTCCAGCTTGCGCTCGGCCTCCTCCTTGCGGTGGCGGAAACGGGAGATGCCCGCCGCCTCCTCAAAGATCTCCCGGCGGTCGGAGGACTTGACCGACAGAATCTCGTCGATGCGGCCCTGGCCGATGAGGGAATAGCCCTCCCGGCCCAGACCGGTGTCCATAAACAGCTCGTTGATATCCCGCAGGCGCACGGAGCGGCGGTTGATGTAGTACTCGCTCTCCCCCGAGCGGTAGTACCGCCGGGTGACCATGATCTCGCTCTCGTCCATGTCAAACAGGTGGGCGGTGTTGTCCAGCACCAGGGAGACCTCGGCATATCCCGTCTGGCGGCGCTGAGCGGTGCCGCCGAAGATCACGTCCTCCATTTTGCCGCCCCGCAGGGTACGGGTGGACTGCTCGCCCATGACCCAGCGAATGGCGTCGGAAATATTGGATTTTCCCGAACCGTTGGGGCCCACGATGGCGGTGATATCCTCGCCGAAGGTAAGCACCGTTTTGTCGGGAAAGGATTTGAAGCCCTGGATCTCCAATGCTTTTAAGTACAACCTGACACACCTCTATCCTGGCCGCTTCCTGCGGCGCTGCCTGGTCTGGAAAGACACAATAATAGATTATAATTATAGCAAAAAGCCCCCGGCATTGCAACGGATTTCAGCCGGGGGCAAAAGAAAACCACGGCGCAGAGTCTGCGCCGTGGTTAGAAGATATTCGGTTACGATTAGCCGCCAAACACCTTGATCATGAAGCCAGCGGCAACAGCGGAGCCGATAACACCGGCCACGTTGGGACCCATGGCGTGCATGAGCAGGAAGTTGGAGGGGTTCTCCTTCTGGCCAACGGTCTGAGACACACGGGCAGCCATAGGCACAGCGGACACACCGGCGGAACCGATGAGGGGGTTGACCTTGCCCTTGGTCAGCACATACATCACATTGCCGAAGATGATACCGCCGGCAGTGGACAGCATGAAGGCGAACAGACCCAGAGCAATGATTTTCAGGGTGTCGGGGGTCAGGAAGCTGTCGTAGGTGGCCTTGAAGCCGACAGACAGACCCAGGGGGATGGTGACGATGTTCATCAGAGCGTTCTGAGCGGTGTCGCTGAGGCGCTCGCAGACGCCGCACTCACGGAACAGGTTGCCCAGCATGAGCATACCGATCAGAGGAGCAGTGTCGGGGATCAGCAGGATGACGAAGATGGTCACGGCGATGGGGAAGATGATCTTCTCGGTCTTGGAGACCACGCGCAGCTGAGTCATCTTGACCTTCCGGGCTTCCTTGGTGGTGAGGGCCTTCATAATGGGAGGCTGAATCAGAGGAATCAGCGCCATGTACGAATACGCCGCGATGGCGATGGCCGGCAGCAGCTTGGTAGCCAGCTTGGAAGCAGTCAGGATGGCGGTGGGGCCGTCAGCGCCGCCGATGACGCCGATGGCAGCAGCCTCACAGGGCTTGAAGCCCAGCAGCAGGGCCACCAGGAAGGCGGTGAAGATACCCAGCTGAGCAGCAGCGCCCAGCAGCAGGGACATGGGGTTGGCCAGCAGAGGACCAAAGTCGGTCATGGCGCCGATGCCCATGAAGATGATGGACGGATAGATGGCGTACTGCACGCCCTGATACAGGACCCACATGAAGCCCACGCTGCCGCTGTGAGTGGCCGCGTCATAGACAGGCTCGTTCATCAGGCCGGTCAGAGGCAGGTTGGCCAGCAGCATACCAAAGGCAATGGGCACCAGCAGCAGAGGCTCAAACTTCTTGCCGATACCTAAGTAGAGCAGCAGACAAGCCACCGCAATCATGATCACCTGGCGCCAATCGGTGGGCAAAGCGGCAAAGCCGGAGCCTCCGAAAAGCGCGCTTAAAACTTCAGTAAAGAAACTCATACTTCACCCTCCCTTCAACCAATGGTGACCAGCAGGTCATCAGTATTCACGGCAGTGCCCACCACAGCGGACACGGCCTTGACGGTGCCGTCCACGGGAGCGGAGACCTCGATCTCCATCTTCATGGCCTCCAGCACCACCAGCACGTCGCCAGCCTTCACAGCCTGGCCCACCTGGCACTCCACCTTGAAGATGTTGCCGGGCATGGGGCTGTTCACGGCAGTCTCACCGGCAGCCACAGCAGCGGGAGCGGCGGCAGGAGCCGCAGCGGGAGCGGGAGCCGCAGCAGGGGCGGCGGGAGCGGCAGCCACGGGGGCAGCAGCCACAGGGGCGGCAGGAGCCGCAGTAACATTGGTGATCCGGAAGGAGTTGGGGCTCATGCCGGACTCCTCAGCGATGGCGGCCATCATAACAGCCACCATCTCGCCCTCATCCACAGCGGGGGCGGCAGGAGCCGCGGGAGCCGCAGGCTTGGGGGCGGGAGCAGCCTTCTTGGCAGCGGGAGCGGGAGCAGCCTTGCCCTCGATGGAACCCACGACCTTGGAGATCACGATGATCACCAGGGCCAGGATGGCCAGCATCATGAACACGACCACCATACCACACACAGCCACCAGCAGGGCCTCGGTTACTCCCAGAGGCTCAAAGGGGTTTAGAATGGCTTTCTCAACACTCGGCATAAATGCGACCTCCCATTAACCCAGGGTGACCAGCAGGTCGTCGGTGTTGACAGCGGTGCCCACCACAGCGGACACGGCCTTGACGGTGCCGTCCACGGGAGCGGAGACCTCGATCTCCATCTTCATGGCCTCCAGCACCACCAGCACGTCGCCGGCCTTCACGGCCTGGCCCACCTGGCACTCCACCTTGAAGATGTTGCCGGGCATGGGGCTGTTGACGGCGGTCTCACCGGCAGCCACAGCGGCGGGGGCGGCGGCAGGAGCAGCAGCGGGGGCGGGAGTGGCGGCGGGAGCGGGAGCAGCGGCAGGAGCGGGGGCGGCTACAGGAGCGGCCACGGGGGCAGCCACAGGAGCGGCCACAGCGGCGGCGGGAGCCGCAGCGCCGGTCTTCTCCACGGTTACGCTGTAAACTTTGCCGTTCACGGTAACATTGTAGTTCATAGTTGTTTTCCCCTTTTCTTAGTATGATAGCGCACGGCCTTCCGCAAGTTTTGATTCACAGAGGGCCCTGCTATGGTTCTCCGCCTGAGGACGCCCTCAGGCGGAGAACCGAAATTAGGTACATTGTATCATTTTTGCAGGATATCTGTCAAGAAATCCTTTGGATAAATGGGGACACTTGTACAGATTCTTTACAGCACGTCGGCAAAGGCCTGGATGGCGGTGCTGGCCTGGCCGAAGTCCCGCATCTGCTGGTCCACGCCCAGCTTGATGTGGGGGATACCGGCGTCGTCCAGAGCCTTCTTCAGGTAGGGGTACTCCATCTCCTCGGGGTCGCAGAACTGCTGCATGAACAGCACCAGACCCTGAGCGCCGGAGTCCTTCACCATCTTGGCCACGAACTCGCCGCGGCGGTTCTCGCTGGACTTCTCATCGTACAGCAGAACGTCGTAGTCCTGGTCGGCAAACTGCTGAGCCAGAGCCATCATGGGATCGCCGGTCTCGGCGGCGTCCACGCGGATGGGACGGCTCTCCTGAGCCACGTCGTCGGCCACGATGGCGATCTTGTTGTCGTCGAAGATCTGCAGCAGGTTGGGGTTGTCGCAGATGATACCGGAGGTGACCACCTTGCAGCCCTTCCAGTCGCTGGCGGGCAGAGCGGCCAGCTCAGCGTTCAGCTGCTCCAGCTTCTCGGTGTGGTCGGCCTTCTCCATGAACCAGGCGGAGCGCAGCACGGCGGAGCGGTTCACGGCGGACACAGCCTCGGGGTGCTGACCGGCCAGCTTCACGAACTCACGGCGGGCCTTGCGGCTGCGGTTCATGACCTTGATGGCCTCGCGCAGAGCCTCATCGGTGATGGTGGTACCGGCGATCTTCTCCAGCTCGCTCTTCACGTGCTGGTACTGATCCATGGTGAACTGCAGGCCGAAAGCGGGACGGCGGTACTGGGGATGAGCCAGGAAGATGCAGGGCAGCTTGCCCTCCATGGCCACGCGGAAGTTCTGGCTCATGGGACGCAGGGTGTCGCAGATGGTGGGGGTGATCAGACCGTCCAGCATGTCCAGGGTGCCGTCCAGCAGCATCTCCAGAGCCAGCTGGGCGATGGTGCAGTAGAAGGTAGCGCAGTACTCCTTGGCCTGGGCGATGGTCTTCTTGTTGCTGCCCCAGATGCCCATGGGCACCATGCCGGCGGCGATGACCAGCTCCTCAGGAGCGTAGTAAGGCAGAACGCCGATAACCTTCTTGCCCTGAGCCTTATAGGCCTCGATCTGACGATGAGGATGCTCAGAAGCTTCCTTAAACTGATTCAGCAAAACCTCGATACTCATGGCTCACTTGCCCTCCTTCGCAGCCTGATTTGCTTCCATGGCCTCAACCAGACCCTGAACGCGGGTCATGTACTGGGCCTCGTTGAAGTTCCGGGGATCAGCCTGGTCGCCGTCGAATCCGGCGCAGGGCACGCCCAGATCGTTGGTGAAGCGGCGCTGCATCTCGGCCATATAGCCGGACCAGGGCTTACAGGAGCGGTTGTAGTGGACCAGCACGCCGTCAACCTTGTTGTCGCGGCAGATGCCCTCACGCCACTCAACGCCCTGCTCGATACACACGGAGTTGGGGGCCTTGTAGTAGGCGCGGACCATCTCGTCCATGTTGTTGTACACGAAGCCGAAGGCGGGGGCGTACACAACGGCGGTGACGTTGACGCCGTGCTCCTTCAGAGGCTTGAACAGGTTGGGCAGCTTGGGCCAGCAGGGGATACCCTCGAACATGACGCGGTACTTCTCGGGGAAGGGAGTGGTGCTGGTGCCGTTCTTCACAGCCTCAGCCAGGTCCTTCTCCAGCAGCTCGAAGGCCTCGGCAGCGGCGGTCTTGCCGCGGGCGGTCACGACGTCGGCCATGTGGTTGAACAGGTCGAAGCCGCTGTAGGGGGCGGGCTTGTACTGCAGGTAGTCACACACGCGCAGCCAGGCGCTGGCGGTGCGGTTGGCGTTGGCGCAGGCGTGCTCGAACTTCTTCTCGTCGAACTTCTTGCCGGTCAGCTGCTCCAGCTGGTGGATGGCGTTGTCGAACTGAGCACGGACATAGGCCACATTGGTGTCGGCCACGCCCACGTGGTTGTTGTAGGGGATGTCGATCATGATGAGGGGAATATTGCGCATACGGGCAATATTCTCATACCACTTGGTCATGCAGTTGCAGATGTTGTTGCAGCAGAGCATGAAGTCGGGCTGAGGCATCCGCATCTGACGGTAGGGCTTGATGGCCTCGCGGCGGAAGTTCTTGTAGGCGATCTCCTTCTCGGTGGTCTCGGGCAGAGCCTCGATCTCATAGATGTCATCCAGCACGGTGTAGGGCTGCATGGTCTTGGGATCCTTCTTGGGCTTGCCGGTCTCGGGGTCGATGACCACCTTGCCGTTCTCGTCCTTCAGAGGCTTGCCGCTCTTGGGGTCGATGATGTACTCCAGGGTCTCGGGGTCGAACTTCCGGGACGCACGCTTGCCGGCGGCATAGGCCAGGCTGATGCGGGCGTAACCGCAGATGTCGTTGTCAAAGCCCAGATCCTCGGCAGCCTTACACATGATCTCACCGTCGCGGTTGGCGGCGATACCAGCAGCCTGGTTCTCGGGATACATGACGTTCAGATCAAAGGCCTCAGCCAGCTCGCAGGGGAACTTGGAGCTGGACCAACCAACCAGCTTGCCCTCGGCATGAGCCTTACGGGCGTCAGCGTAAACATCCTCAACGACCTTGCGCAGGGCCAGGACGCCAGGACTCACGGTTTTAGCCATTGTAGTTTCCTCCTCACTAAAAATGTCAAGTCAATATGGATTTCGCAAAAGGGTCAGCCCTTCTGCTCTTTCAGATAGCGCTGATAGGCAAACAGCGCGGCCCCCAGGGCACCATTGTACTGGGTCAGGGGGGAGGTGTGGATGGTGTGACCCAGCTCCTCCTCCAGAGCCTTGACCACGCCGCTGTTCTGCGCCACGCCGCCGGTCATCACCACCAGCTCCTTCACGCCCACGCGGTGGGCCAGGCCGGCCACACGGGCGGCCACGGAGTGGTGGATACCGTTGATGATGTCCCGCTTGTCCGTCTCCTGGGCAAGCTGGCTGATGACCTCACTTTCGGCGAACACGGTGCAGGTGGAGCTGATGGCCACATTCTTGGTGGACTGGGAACCCAGAGTACCCAGATCCTCCACCTTCACCTCCAGCACCCGGGCCATGACGTCCAGGAACCGGCCGGTACCGGCGGCACACTTGTCGTTCATGACAAAGTTGGTCATCACACCGTTTTCGATCTGCAGTACCTCCACGTCCTGACCGCCGATGTCCACCACGGTGTGCACCCCGGGGAACAGGAAGGTGGCGCCCTTGGCGTGGCAGCTCAGCTCACTCATCTGGTGGTCGGCAATGCCGTCCAGGGAATTGCGACCGTAGCCGGTGGCAAGGACATAAGCCATCTCATCCCGGGTCATCCCGGCGTTCTCCAGCACCTGGGCAATGGCCCGCTGGGGGCCGCTGGTGCCGGCGCCTACGGGGATCAGGGACTTGCTGATGATCTCCTTGCCATCCCGCAGCATCACGCACTTGGACGCGGTGGAACCAATATCAATACCAAGAGTGTAAATGTTATCCATCAATCTCGCTCCATCAAAATATGGTTTCTCCCGCCGCTGGCGGGAAGGGATACGCCGTGCCGGGACCCCGCATGGGGGTCCCGGCGCAAACGCCGGTCACTAGGGCCGGTCTTACTTCTTAAAGGTGTCGAAGTCCCGGATGGTACGGGGCAGCAGCATCTGGTGGAAGGGGCAGATGCTCTCGGGATTCTGGTAGCAGGAATCGGCAAAGGCCACGATGTAGTTACGCATCATGGGCATATCCACGATCTCGTCCACCAGGCCGGCCTTGGCGCAGTAGAAGGGCTTGGACTTCTCGTTGTAGTCGTTGATCAGAGCGTTCATCTTGTCGATGGTGGGCTGCAGATCCTTGCCAGCCTTCTGATCCTTAGCCAGACGGCCAGTGTACATGGCGTTGGCAGCGGTCTCGCCGTTCATGACGTTGATCTCAGTGGCGGCAGTGCCCAGAGAGAAGGCGTTGTTGTCGTTGCCCTGAGGACCGCCCAGCACGTAGTGAGCAGCGGCGGTACCGCGGCGCAGGGTGATCTCCATCATGGGCAGCTTGCTGCTCTGGATGGAGTAGATGAGGCTCTGGCCCAGACCCAGCAGCTCAGCCTTCTCAGCGTCGTTGCCCACGTCGATACCGGTGGTATCCTGGATCCAGATCATGGGCAGACGGTCACGGGCACACAGGGTGACGAACTCGTTCATCTTGATCAGGCCCTGACGGTACAGCTTGCCGCCCACGCCCATGGCGCCCTGCTTATACTCGGGATAGTTGGGGAACACGCCCTGCTGGTTGGCGACCACGCCCACCAGAAGGCCGTCCACCTTGGCCAGGCCGGTGATCATCTCGGGGCCATAGCCCTTCTTGTACTCCATGAACTGGCTGCCGTCGAACAGGCGGGCGATGACAGAGTACATGTCGTAGGGACGCTTCTTGTTGTTCAGCACCAGGTCATACAGCTCCACGTCGGAAGCGGCGGGAGACTGGGGCTCGTCCACGCGGAAGAACTCCAGGTCGTAGGAGGGCAGCATATCCAGGTACTTCTTGATGCCGGCGATGACGCCGTCCTCACCGGAGTAGACCTCACGGAAGAAGCCGGTCTCGCCGTAGTGGATGGCCACGGTTCCGGGAGGATCCGCGCGCAGACCCTTGGTGGCCTCGATCTGAGCCAGAGCGGCCTCCATGTCCACGAAGCCCTTGGGGTTCATGCCGCCCACGATGCCGGCGCCGCCCACGGCCATGTTGGCCTTCTCATGGGCGATGAGGATGGTGGGGCTGATGGAGTGATAGCCGCCGCCGGCGGGGTTGGTGCCGTAGATGCCGACGATGACGGGGATACCCATCTGGTTGAGCTCGCTGTTGCGATAGAAGGGAGTACCGCCGCCGCGACGGTTGGGGTACACCTTCTCCTGCTTGTCCAGCTCAACGCCGGCGCAGTTCAGCAGGTACACCAGGGGGATACGCAGCCGCTTGGCAGTGTCGCTGCCGCGCAGCAGGTTGTCAGCCTGGCCGGGCACCCAGGTGCCGGCGTGCTTCTTGTTATCGGAAGCGATGACCACGCACCACTTGCCGTTGACGCGGCCCAGACCCTTGATGATGGAGGTGGAACCGTTCTTGTTGTCCTCGGGGTTGTACAGGCTGTTCAGGGGGCACCAGGTGCCGGGATCCACCAGCAGGGAGACGCGCTGCATAGCAGTCATCTGGCCCTTGGCGTTCATATCCTCGTCCTTCTTGCCGGCGGACAGGGCGGCCACGATCTTGTCGTGGATGTCGGCCTCGATGGCCTTCAGCTCAGCCACGTTCTCGGGGTTGGCACGAACGGCCTTACCCACGGTGGG
Organism: uncultured Eubacteriales bacterium; assembly: GCA_900553135.1. GTDB lineage: Bacteria > Bacillota > Clostridia > Oscillospirales > Oscillospiraceae > Lawsonibacter. Next base: position 21,358 of record USCO01000015.1, read on the forward strand.
CATGTTCTGGAAATAGCGAGGCATGGAATAATTACCCAATGTAAACTCCTCCTTTTAATATGCATTCCGGGATGTCACACAGCGGCTTTCCACTTCAAAACAGGCAAATCTCCACAGGTTTCAGCAAAATACCTGCAACCAGCAGCGCCAGCAGAAGCAGCGCGATCCAAAGGACCTCGTGTTTCATCCGCGTCTCGTTTTTTTAGCCCTTGGGGACCTTGATGAAGGCCTGGCCGGGATCGATCTCCTCACGGATGAGCTTGATGATCTCGGGAGAGGGGCCCTCCATCAGCTGGGCACGGGACACGTCGACCTCAAAGCCGGTGTTCTCCTGGACCATCTCGGGGCTGGAGAACGGATAGTAGTAGGCCAGGTACATACGCTTGGTCTCTTCGTCGAACTTCATGATGCCCAGGTCGGTAACCACCATCTGGGGACCACGGTTGCCGGGCAGGCCGGCGCGCTCACGGCCGCCAGGGCCGTCCATCCAGCCGCAGGAGGTGATGTAGTCGATCTTCTCCATGAAGCGGCGCTTCTGGTGCTGCATCATGATGATGGTGTTGCAGTAGGTAGCGATGCCGTTGGCGCCGCCGGAACCGGTGAAACGGGTCTGGGGCTTGACGTAGTCGCCCTTGCCGTAGATGCAGGTGGAGTTCACGTTGCCGTAGGGATCGATCTGGGCGCCGCCGATGAAGGCAACCAGACGGTCGGCATCGTGGAGCCACTCGTTGGCCTCAAAGCCGATGAAACGGATGTTGGGCCACTGCACGGCGCAGTGAGCCATGAAGCGGTTGTCGCCCACGGAACGGGGCACCTCAACAGGATCGCAGTCCATCAGGCCGCTCTCCACGATGGGATGGCAGGAGGGGCAAACAGCCCGCTTGGCCAGGGAGGCGCCGATCAGAGGAAGGCCGGTGCCCACGATCACGATCTGGTTCTCCTTGATGTTCTTAGCGATGGCGTAAGCCTGCATCTCCTGCTTAGTATAATTCGTATAATCAGCCATTGTTATGTACCTCCCAACTCTTAGTGTCTGGTGGAATAACCCAGGTGGGGCTCGTTCTTCAGGCGCATCAGCTGAGCGCCGCCCACCTTGTCCAGCAGCTCGTCGTTGTCCTTGACGCTGTAGACCCACTTCTCAAGGTAGTCCTGGAAGGTCTCGGGGATGGCGATGCCGGCAGCGGCGTCCTCGGCGGCCTTCTTAGCCTTGGCAGCAGCCTCGGCCAGCTTGGCGTCCTCGGGCTTGGCGGCAGCGGCCTTCTCGGCCTTGGCAGCGGCCTTGGCCAGCTGAGCCTTGGCGTCCTCAGCGTCCTGATACTTGGAGGCCTTGTCGTACTCCTTCAGGGCGTGAGAGTCGTTGTCGTAGTAGTTGTAGCACTGAGAGGGCCAAGCGCCGTAGGGGCAGTGGACAACGGCGTCCACGCACTGACCAAAGATGCGGGTCAGAGTGGGATCGCGGCGGATGTACTCGTCGCTGACCAGGTCCTCGCAGGTGACGATGACCTTGCGGGCGGCCACGGCGATGTCAACATCGTGGAACTCGTCGCCCTCGATGATGCAGGTGCCGTCGGGAGAGGCCTTCTGCACGTGGATGATAGCGGTGTCCAGCTTGGGCACGGGCACGGCCACGACCTTCTCACCGGGGTTGAAGGGGTTCTCCACCTCAACGCACTTGAGGTCGTCCACCTTGTCCAGAGTCTTGCGCTGCTCCTCGCTGATGCCCCAGTACTTCATCAGACCGGAACCCTGCATCAGGCGCACGGGCAGGAAGGGCAGGCCCAGGGAAGCGGCGTGCAGCTGAAGCATCAGAACGTCCTGAGAGTAGTCCTCGTAGGTCAGCTCGCCCTTCTCGATGGCGGCGCGGAAGCGGCGGGACACGTTGGTGTAGCCGGAGTTGGCGGTGTAGCAGTTGATGTAAGCCTTCACGCGCTTCTCACCGATCAGCATATCCCAGTCGCCGCCGGCAGGACCGGCCCAGACGGTGAAGTCCTTCTGGCCCTGTCGCAGGATCTCAGCCACCGCGGCATAGGGCTTACGGTTGGTGGTGAAGCCGCCGAAGGAGATGCAGTCTCCGCTCTCGACGAATTTCGCAACCGCGTCGTGCAAGGTGTAAACTTTGTTCATAGTGAAAACCCCCATTACACTTATTTTTTGATGTACGGTTTTTCTTTCTTACGTTTCCATTTTGTGTGGGTGTACGCCGATTCATCAGTTGCCAGTCTAGCACAAGATTTGCAAAAGGTCTTTGGGGAACTTGGCGAAAAGTTTGCATATCTTCGCTTCCCGTGCTATAATGCTATCATAACACATCAGCCAAACACGGGCAAGTCTTTCCAGACCTCTTTTGCCTAATTTATACAGTTTTCCCTCCAAGGAGGTTGTTCTATGACCAATGTTGACTTTCACCTGCAATTAAACCACAATGAAACCTGGAGCATGAGCCGGCTCCATTTCCACGATTATTACGAGCTGTTTCTCCCCCTCACCAGCCCGGGAAACATCTTCGTCAGCGACCAGGTCTACCCCCTGCGCCGGGGCACCCTCTATCTCATCGGCGAAAACACCCTGCACCGCACCATCGCCACCGGCTTTCACGCCCGGTATGTGCTGCACATCAGCAAGAAAACCCTGTCCCTGCTGTCCACTCCCCAGACCGACTTCACCTGCCTGACCCGGGAGAGTTTTCTTCGGGCCGCCATGAGCAACGAGCAGATGATCTCCATCATCGAGCTCTTCCAGGCCCTGGAGCGCAACAAAAACGACGGCAGCTTCGGCAGCGACATCCGCCAGACGGTGGCCCTGCTCAACCTGCTGCTGGGGGTGGCCCCTGTGCTCACTTCGGCCACCGCGGGCGAGGCTGTGCGCAACAAGGACTTCCTTCGGGTGGCCCCCATTCTGGACTACATCCGCAACAACCTCTCCGAGCCCCTCACCCTGGACCAGATCGCCAGCCAGTTCTACATCAGCAAGCACTACCTGTGCCGTATCTTCAAGTCGGCCACCGGCTTTTCCGTCATGGAGTACATCATCTACAGCCGGGTCCTCCACGCCCGGCAGCTGCTGAAGGAGGGCGTCAGCGTTCAGCAGGCGGGCGAGATGTCCGGCTTTTCCGACAACTCCCACTTCATCCGCACCTTCGGCCACCTCACCGGCACCTCCCCCGGACGCTACGCCCGGGAATTTCAGAGCAGCGACCAGGTGCTTCTGCGGGACGACGAGCGCCCCGAAAAAAAATAAAAAACCGGAGCGGAAAATCCGCTCCGGTTTTTTTAATTTCTTGGCCGCCGGTAGAAGTTGCCTGCCAGCCGTTCGGTGCGCAGGACGTTGATAAAGGCGTTGGGGTCGGCTCCACGGACCATCCGGGTCATCTTCCGCACCTCTCCCACGTAAACCACCGTGTAGATCAGCACGCACCGGTCCCCGTTGTACAGGCCCACGCCCTCCACCAGGGTGGCGGTGTGGTGCATCTCCTGGATCTGGGCGCACACGCCGCCTGCGCTCTCCCGTCCCGTGACGATAAGCACCGTCACCTGGGTGCTGTCCGGGTCCATGACCCGCACCACCTGGGTGGAGGCAAACTGGAAGATGATGGAGTACAGGGCGGAGTCCCAGCCAAAGAGGGCGCCCGCCACAATGAGCATCACCACGTTGCCCGCCAGGATGTAGTTCCAGGTGCTCACGTTCCACCGCTCCATGAGAGGGATGGCAATAAAGTCGGTGCCGCCGCTGGTGATGCGCACATACAGGCAGATGCCGATGGACACACCGTTGATGAGGCCGCCGAACACGGCCACCAGCAGCGGGTCCTCGGTAATGGGCACCGAGGGCACCAGATCGGTGAACACACTGGTCAGCACAATGACAAAGCAGGACCACAGGGTAAACCGCTTACCCACGTACTTCAGACAGAAGAGGGCGGGCAGGGCGTTGATGGCGATGTTGATGGGACCAAAGGGCAGCTCTACCCCGAAAAACTCCCAGGAACAGCGCATAATGAGACGGGTCAGACCGGTAAAGCCTCCGGGAAACAGGTCTCCCGCCTGGACAAAGCTGTTCAGGTTAATGGCCACGATCAAGGCGGAAATGGTGGACACCACCAGGCGGGCGGTTACCGATTCCGACAGATTTCGTTTATTCTCCTGGTTCACAGGTGCACCTCGTTTATTTTACCTCAGACAGAATGTCCAGGTTCTTCATGAAATACTCCACACCGGACCAGATGGTGGTCAGCACGATGATGGCCACGCACAGGTTGGTGATCTCGTGGCTGTGGGGCAGCAGCAGCATCAGGCAGATGCACACCATGGTAGAGGCGGTCTTTACCTTCCCCGACCAGCCCGCGGCAATGACCCGGCCCTTGTCGGCGGCCACCATGCGCAGTCCGGACACGCCGAACTCCCGCACGATGACGATGAGCAGGGCCCAGCCGGGCATCTGTCCGATCTCCACGAACCACAGCATGGCGGCGGTGACCAGGCACTTGTCCGCCAGGGGGTCCATGAACTTACCGAAGTCGGTGGTCTGGTTGTAGTGACGGGCAATATAGCCGTCCAGGGTATCGGTAAGGCTGGCCACAATGAAGATGCCCAGGGCCCAGTAGCTGGCCCCCGGCACATTCAGATACAGCACCAGCAGAAACAGCGGAATCATCACCACGCGGGCGATGGTCAGCTTATTTGCGGTATTCATGACAACGTTCAGCTCCTCTTATTCTTCGATCTCTCCGGTCAGGTCGCCGTCGGACACGCCGGTGATGCGCACCTGGACAAACTCTCCGGCGGGAATCAGCCCCGCGGTGGTAAAGTACACATGCCCGTCGATCTCCACCGAGTCGGCGTAGGTCCGGCCCACAAAGCACCCCGCCTGGCTGTCAAAGCCCTCGCAGAGCACCTCCATCACCGTACCCAGACGCTCCTCGTTGTACTCGTCCATCACACGGGACTGGAGATCCACCACCAGCTCCACCCGGCGCTGGGCGGTCTCGGGGTCCACCTGGCCCTCCATCTTCTCCGCCAGGGTACCCTCCTCGGGGGAGAACTGGAACACGCCCGCCCGCTGGATCTTCTGCTCCCGCAAAAACTCACACAGCTCCTCAAACTCGGCCTCGCCCTCTCCGGGCAGACCGCAGATGAGGGAGGTGCGGATCACCACGTCGGGCATGGCCTTGCGCAGCTTGGCAAAGAGGGTCTCGATCTCCTGGCGGGTGCTGCGCCGGCGCATGGCCTGGAGGATGCCGTCGTTGGCGTGCTGGATGGGGATATCCAGATAGTGGACGATCTTCTTTTCCCGGGAAATGACCTCGATGAGCTCGTCGGTCACCGCCTCGGGATAGAGGTAGTGCAGGCGGATCCAGTGGAAGGGCAGCTTGCACAGCTCTTTCAGCAGCGCCGCCAGAGTGGTGCCGTCTCCCAGGTCCTGGCCGTAGCGGGTGATGTCCTGGGCAATGACGATGAGCTCCTTCACCCCGGAGTCGGCCAGCGACTTGGCCTCCTCCAGCAGATGCTCCATGGTGCGGCTGCGGTAGCGGCCACGGAGCTTGGGGATGATGCAGAAAGCACAGCCGTTGCTGCACCCCTCGGCGATCTTCAAATAGGCGGTGTAGGGGGGCGTGGTGACCAGGCGCTCGCCGTCGTCGTAGGCTCGGTCGATGCGCTCGAAGTGCTCGGCCTTCTCCCCCGCCATCAGCTCCTCCACGGCGGTGACCACGTCGGTGTAGCTGCCGGTGCCCAGCATGCCGTCCACCTCGGGCAGCTCCGCCCGGATGTCATCGGGGTAGCGCTGGGTGAGGCAGCCTGCCACCAGCAGCTTTTTCAGCTTGCCCTCCTCCTTCAGGCGGGCCAGCTGCAGAATGTTGTCAATGGCCTCGCTCTTGGCCGACTCAATAAAGCCGCAGGTGTTCAGCACCGCCACGTCGGCCCCCTCGGGGTCTCCGGTGACGTTGTGTCCCGCCTTGCGGCACAGGGCCATCATCTGCTCGGTGTTCACCAGGTTCTTGGCGCACCCCAGAGAGACAAAGGCGACGTTATATCCCATGAATATCGCTCCATTCCTTCTGTTTGCTAAAATTCCCACGAATCCTGCCGCCAGCGGTCCAGCACAGGGCTGATCTCCTGCCAGCGGTAGCCCCGGCGGATCAGGGCGTCGGAGACCTTTTTCAGTTCCTTGGGGTCCCCCGCCTTGCCCGCCAGCTTCTTTTCCACAAAAGCCCGGATGGCTTCCTCCGGGTCCCGGGCCTGCTCCAAAGCCTGCTCCCAGTGCTCCCGGGGTACCCCCCGGCGGTACAGCTCGTCCCGCAGCTTCCGCTCGCCGTAGCCCTTGGCGGAGTAGTGGCGCACCACTGTCTGGGCATAGGCCTCGTCATTGAGAAAGCCCAGCTCCTCCATGCGGTCGCAGATGGCGGCGCTCTCCTCCTCGGTGGCCTCCCACTGCTCCAGCTTGCGTTCCAGTTCCCGACGGGACATGGGCTTTCCGGTGAGCAGGTTCAGCGCCTTCTCCTTCAGCCCGTTTTTCCGGGCGGAGTCCAGCAGGCGCTGCCGCTCCTCCTCGTCCAATTCCCGGCCCTGGTACAGGGAGAAGGCCAGTACCTCATTCTCCCCCACCCGCAGCAGCGTCCCGTCCTCCAGCTGGACCAGCCAGCGGCCCTGGACCCGCTGGGAGGGCTTTAATCCCAGGATTTTCACTTACTCCTCGCCGTCCTCAAAGTCGTCGGCGGACACATCCACCGCCCGGCCCGCGGCCCGGGCAGCGGCCTGGCCCTGCTTGGACAGCAGCTTGAAGGAGTTCTGCCGGATCTTCTGCTCCAGCTCCTGGGCCAGATCGGGGTTGTCCCGCAGATACTGCTTGGCGGCGTCCCGGCCCTGGCCCAGGCGCAGCTCGCCCATGGCAAACCAGGAACCGCTCTTCTGCACCAGGTCCAGCTTCACGCCCAGGTCGATGAGCTCGCCCACCTTGGAGATGCCCTCGCCGTACATGATGTCGAACTCGGCCTCCCGGAAGGGGGGCGCCACCTTGTTCTTCACGATCTTGGCCCGGGTGCGGTTGCCGATGATCTCAGAGCCGCTCTTCAGGGCCTCGATGCGGCGCACGTCGATGCGCACGGAGGAATAGAACTTCAGCGCCCGACCGCCGGTGGTGACCTCGGGGTTGCCGTAGACCACGCCCACCTTCTCACGCAGCTGGTTGATGAAGATGACGATACAGTTGGTCTTGGCGATGGAGCCGGCCAGCTTGCGAAGAGCCTGGCTCATCAGGCGGGCCAGCAGGCCCACGTGGCTGTCGCCCATGTCGCCCTCGATCTCCGCCCGGGGAGTCAGGGCTGCCACGGAGTCCACCACCACCACGTCAATGGCGCCGGAGCGCACCAGGGCCTCGCAGATCTCCAGGCCCTGCTCGCCGGTGT
>USCO01000016.1 GCA_900553135.1 uncultured Eubacteriales bacterium
GTGCATCTCCACGTTGGCGCCGTCCAGGGTACCGATGGTCAGGGCGCCGTTCATCATGAACTTCATGTTGCCGGTGCCGCTGGCCTCCTTGCCGGCGGTGGAGATCTGCTCGGACAGCTCGCTGGCGGGCATGAGCTTCTCGGCCAGGGAGACGCGGTAGTTCTCCAGGAAGACCACCTGCAGCTTATCCTTGCAGATGGGATCGGCGTTGATCTGGGCGGCCAGGGAGTTGATGAGCTGGATGATGCGCTTGGCCACGTGGTAGCCGGGAGCCGCCTTGGCGCCGAAGAGGAAGGTCTGGGGAGTGAACTCCATGTTGGGGTTATCCCGCAGCTGGTTATACAGGTGAACGATGTGCAGCACGTTGAGCAGCTGGCGCTTATACTCGTGCAGGCGCTTGACCTGGACGTCGAAGATGGCGTCGGTGTTCAGCACCACGCCGCTCTCCCGGGCCAGGTAGGCCGCAAAGCGGCGCTTGTTCTCCGCCTTGATCTCCTCCAGGCGCTTGAGAACGGCCTTGTCGTCCTTGTACTTCTCCAGGCCCTGGATGGCGTCGGGGTGGATGAGGTACTCGTCCCCGCCGGTGCACTCCCGCACCAGGGCGTCCAGCTTGGGGTTGATCTGGGACAGCCAGCGGCGGTGGTCGATACCGTTGGTGACGTTGGTGAACTGCTCGGGACGCATGGTGTAGGCGTCGTGGAAGACATCCTTCTTCAGGATCTCAGAGTGCAGGGCGGACACGCCGTTGACGGCGTAGCAGGCGCAGATGCACAGGTTGGCCATGCGCACCTCGCCGTTCCAGATGATGGCCATGTTGGCCACCTTGCCCATGTCGCCGCCGAAGTGCTGCTCCAGCTTGCGCTGATACCGGGCGGCGATCTCCTTGAGGATCTGCCAGATCCGGGGCAGCAGGGTCTCGATCAGGCTCTGGGGCCAGCGCTCCAGGGCCTCGGCCAGCACGGTGTGGTTGGTGTAGGCCACGGTCTGGGTGACGATGTTCCAGGCCTCGTCCCAGCTGTAGCCCTCCACATCCAGCAGGATGCGCATGAGCTCGGGGATGACCAGGGTGGGGTGGGTATCGTTGATCTGGATGACGTGCTTCTGGTGGAAGTTGCGCAGGGTGCCGTACTGAGCGCGGTGCTTGCGCACGATGGACTGCACGGTGGCGGAGACGAAGAAGTACTGCTGCTTGAGACGCAGAGACTTGCCCTCGTAGTGGTTATCGTCGGGATAGAGCACCTTGGCGATGACTTCGGCCATAGCCTGCTGCTCCACCGCCTTCAGGTACTCGCCCCGGGAGTACAGGGACATGTCCACGGGCACGGGGCTCTTGGCGTCCCACAGGCGCAGCACGTTGGTGTGGTTGGTCTTGTAGCCGGCGATCTCCATATCCCGGGGGATGGCCAGCACGGTGGTGTAGCCCACGTGCTCGGGGTGGTTGTGGCCCTTGTCGTCCCAGTGGTCCACCACCTTGCCGCCGAAGCGGACTTCCTCGGTCTCGTCCATCTTGGGGATCAGCCAGGCGTCGCCCATGCCCAGCCAGTTATCGGCCTGCTCCACCTGCTTGCCGTCCACGATCTTCTGCTTGAAGATACCCAGCTCGTAGCAGATGGAATAGCCGGTGGCGGGGATCTCCAGGGTGGTCATGGAGTCCAGATAGCAGGCGGCCAGGCGGCCCAGGCCGCCGTTGCCCAGACCGGCGTCGGGCTCGGACTCAAACAGGTCGGAGGCGGAGAAGCCAAGGCCCTCCAGGGCCTCCTTCAGGGTATCCAGCAGGCCCAGGTTATAGGCGTTCTTCTCCAGAGAACGGCCCATCAGGAATTCCAGAGACAGGTAGTGGACCTGGCGCTGCTGGCCCTCCCACACCTTGTTGCCAGTGGTCATCTGGTGGCCGGACATGATGTCACGCAGCACCAGAGCGCAGGCCTTGAACATATGATTGGGGGTGGCGTCCTCCACGTCACGCCCAAAGTTGCGGCGTAATTTCCCGATTATCAGTTCGGTAAGCTGGGCTTTGGTATATTCAGCCATGTGATTGCCTCCCGTATTTTCAATAAGATGGCCCCTGTACCGGGGCGGAATTTCCAGCGCCCGCGGGCGTTTCCGCGGACGCTACATATTTTACCATACTCCCCCACCCTCGTCAATTCGCCGGGACTGCCCTCAGGCAAAATCAAAGGTGAAATCCAGATTTTTGGAGGAACCGCTTATGACATGCGGTTTTGGACCCCTGCAAAACCGTGAAAATGATTGCCTTATTGTCTCTTTTTATACAGGTCAGGACATAAAAAAATGGGCAGGCCTTTCGGCCTGCCCATGAAAGAGACAAAATTCAGCCCTGGATGCGCTGGTAAATATCCAGATACTGCTGGGCGGAGTTGTTCCAGCTGAAGTCGGCGGTCATGCCCTCGTGCTGAAGGCCGCTCCACGCCTCCTTATTGTTAAAGTAGAGGTCCACCGCCTCACGGATGACCCAGAGCATATCATTGGCGTTGATATCCGCGAAGGTGAAGCCCCGGCCGGTACCGGTAAACTTGTTGTAGGGGTACACGGTGTCCTTCAGGCCGCCGGTCTCCCGGACCACGGGAACCGTGCCGTAGCGCATGGCGATCATCTGGGACAGGCCGCAGGGCTCGCTGACAGAGGGCATCAGGAAGATGTCCGCGCCGGCGTAGATCATGGTGGACAGGGGGGCGGAGTAGGTGATCTGGGCGGCAAAGCGGCCGGGATACTGACCCTGGGCGTTGCGGAAGGCCTCCTCAAACTGCCAGTCGCCGGTGCCCAGCACCACCATCTGCACGTTCATGTCCATGATCTGGTGGAGCACATCGGTGACCAGGGAGAAGCCCTTGTGGCCCACCAGGCGGGAGATACAGGCGATAATGGGCACATCGGGGTTCTCCTGCAGGCCCACCGCCTTCTGCAGGGCCAGCTTGCAGGCCTTCTTGCCCTCGTCCACCTTGTCGGCGGTGAAGGCTTCGGCCAGGCCCTTGCCGTTGGCGGGATTGTACAGGTCCATGTCGATGCCGTTGAGGATGCCCTGGACCTTGCCACGCTGCTGGTTGATGACCCCGTCCATGCCGTGGGCGTAGAAGGGGATGGTCAGCTCGTAGGCGTAGGTGGGAGAGACGGTGGTGACGAAGTTGGAGGCCATAATGGCGCCCTTCATCAGGTTCACGTCGTCATGGTAGGCCAGCATACCCTCGTTAAAGTAGCTCTTATCCAGGCCGATGACGTCCTCCAGCACCTGGTCGCCGTAGCGGCCCTGATACTCGATGTTGTGGATGGTGAACACGCTCTTGGCCCGGTTCAGCTGGGCGATGCGGTACTTGTCCTCCAGCAGGTAGATGGGCACCAGGGCGGTCTGCCAGTCGTTGCAGTGGATGACGTCGGGCCAGTAGTCCAGCTGGCCGGGGGTCTCGATAACGGCACGGGAGAAGTAGGCAAACCGCTCGCAGTCGTCAAAGTGACCGTAGAGCTGCCAGCGCTTGAAGTAGTACTCGTTGTCCACGAACCAGTAGGTCACGCCGTCCCGCTCCAGGGAGAAAATGCCGCAGTACACCTGCCGCCAGGACAGGGTGACGTTAAAATACTTGACAAAGGTCATCTGGCTGCGCCACTCGCCGCCGATGCCCTCGTACAGGGGAAGGATGACCTTGACGTCGTGACCCGCCTGGGCCAGTGCCTTGGGCAGAGAGCCGGCCACGTCCGCCAGTCCGCCGGTCTTAATAAAGGGCGCTACCTCAGAGGAGGCGAAGAGAATATTCATACATGTTCCCCTTTCCCAAATTTCTTACAACATGAAAAACAACAGAAACTCCACCCCCGGAGCGCCGGGTCCTCCGGCGCTCCGGCGTGATGGAGTTACGTTCCATTACACCACAGATTCCTTGGCGATGGCCAGAGGATATGTAAAGTGTCCGGTGAGGGTGCGGTCCTGATTCACGGTGACATTCTTGTCCGCGATCACGTAGCCCAGAGAGGCGCCGCTCTTCACCACGGTGCCCTGCATGAGCACGCTGTTGGAGACCTTGGCCCCCTTCTCCACGGTAACGCCGCGGAAGATGATGGAGTTCTCCACCTCGCCCTCGATGCGGCAGCCGTCGGCCACCAGGGAGTGGATGGACTTGGCCTCGGGGCCGTAGTAGGTGGAGGGATTGGAGCGGTCCTTGGTGCGGATGGGGCGGTCGGGATTGAACAGCTCATCCCGAACGGCGGGGTCCAGCAGGTCCATGGAGCGCTCGAAGTAGCCGCTGACAGACTGGAAGCGGGCCACGTAGCCGGTGTGGACGTAGCTCATGAGCTTCAGGGTCTTCAGGCGGGGCTGCAGCACGCCGCGGCTGAAATAGTACACGTCATGGGCGGCGCAGTAGTCCACCATGTCCATGAGCAGCTTCTTGGAGAGGATGTAGACCTCCAGGCTCTCCAGGGTCTTGTCGGCGGTGACGGGATGGACGGACAGGTCGGTGACACGGCCGGTGTCATCCACCTCCACGTACTCGGAGAAGCGGGGAGCGCCCTTCAGGGTGGGGGTGCAGACCATGGTCACGTCGGCGCCGGAGTCCAGATGCTGCTGGAACACCTCGGCCACGGGCAGGTTCACCGCCATGTCGCCCCAGGCCAGGATCACGTAGTCCTGGCGGATATTCTCCAGGTAGTCGGCCACGCCGGCCAGGGCGTCCATGTTGCCCCGGTACTCGCCGCCCCGCTCAGCATAGCCGAAGGGAGGCAGGATGCGCAGGCCGCCGTGCTTGCGGGACAGGTCCCAATCCTTACCGGAGCCCACGTGGTCCAGCAGGGACTGGTAGCTCTGGTGGACGATGATGCCCACGTCGGTGATGCCGGCGTTGACATAGTTGGAGAGCATAAAGTCGATGAGGCGGTAGCGGCCGCCAAAGGGCAGGGAGCAGGTATTGCGGGGACGGGTCAGCTCCCCCAGATTGGCGTCGGAGCGGCACGCGAACACAATTCCGTGCAGATCATTCATGCCTGCTCGCCTCCTTTCACATCTTCACGAATCATAGCGCTGGGTTTGATGACAGCCTTGGGGCCCACGTTCACGCCGCCGGCCACCACCGCGATGCCCCAATCGGGTTCGTCGGAGGGGGGCGCGCCCACGGTGGCCTCCTCCTCAATGACGGCGCCCTCGGCCACGATGGCATAGGACACCACGGCGCCCTTCTTTACCACGGCGCCGGGCATGAGGATGGAGTACTGGATGTCAGCTCCCTCCTCCACGGTGACGGAGTGGAAGAGGACGGAGTTCTCCACAGAGCCGTCCACACGGCAGCCTCCGGTGACCAGGGAGTGGGAGATCTTGGCGTTGGCGCCGGTGACATGGGGCGGACGCACGGGGGTGCGGGCGTAGATGGGCCAGCTGTTGTCGTAGAGGTTGATGCCGTTGTTGGGGGCCAGCATATCCATGTTGGCGTCCCACAGGGAGTTAATGGTGCCCACGTCCTTCCAGTAACCCTGGAAGCGGTAGGTCATCAGCTTCTCCCCAGCGGCCAGCATGTTGGGGATGATATTCTTGCCGAAGTCGTTGGAGGAGTTGGGATCGGCCTCGTCGTCGATGAGGTACTGGCGCAGCTTCTTCCAGGAGAACACATAGATGCCCATGGAGGCCAGGGTGCTCTTGGGATGCTTGGGCTTCTCCTCAAACTCGTAGACCTGGTCGTTCTCGTCCACGTTCATGATGCCGAAGCGGGTGGCCTCCTCCAGGGTGACCTCCAGCACGGAGATGGTGCAGGCCGCCTCCGTCTTCTTGTGGAAGTCCACCATGTCGGAGTAGTCCATCTTATAGATGTGGTCGCCGGAGAGGATGACCACGTACTCGGGATCATACAGGTCCAGGAAGCCGATGTTCTGATAGATGGCGTTGGCAGTGCCCTTATACCAGGTGCCCTGGTCGCCCTCCCGCATGTAGGGGGGCAGGATGTGCACGCCGCCGTCGGACCGGTCCAGGTCCCAGGGCTGGCCGGAGCCGATATAGCTGTTCAGCTCCAGAGGACGGTACTGGGTCAGCACGCCCACGGTGTCGATACCGGAATTGACACAGTTGGACAGGGGGAAATCAATGATACGGTACTTACCGCCAAAGGGGACGGCGGGTTTGGCCACATGGCTGGTCAGAGCATACAGGCGGCTGCCCTGGCCGCCGGCCAGCAACATGGCCACGACTTCTTTTTTCATACTGTTCACCTCTGATGTTTTTTGGATCGCCTCGGCGAAAGATGTGCAGGCGAGAGGCTTACGCCTGCTCGTCTTTCTTTTTCAGCACGGCGCGGACCGCCTTGCCCTTCTTGGGGGCAGCGCTCCCTTTTGCGCCGTCTGCTTTTTGGGCTTTTCCCTTCTCTCCCTCTTTTTTCGCCTTGCGGGGGGGATTTTTCCGCGTACAGCGGTAGATCATCACCGACATGGGGGGCAGGTCAATGGCCATGGACTGCTCCTGGTCATGACAGGGAATATCCTGGGTCTTCAGCGGCTGCTTGTCGCCCTGGCCCTGGCCGCCGAACTCCTCGCCATCGGTATTGAACACGGGGGCCCAGGTTCCGGCGAACGGAACGCCCACCTGATAGCCCTTGCGGTGGATGGGAGAGAAGTTGGCCACGACCACCAGAGGACGGCCCTCACGGTCCCAGCGCAGGAAGGCCACCGTGTTGGCGGTGTTGTCATCCGCGCACAGCCACTGGAAGCCCTGCCAGGAGTCATCCTGCTCCCAGAGAGCGGGCTGCTCCAGATACATGGCGTTGGCGGCCTTGAAGAACTCGTGGATCTGACGGTGGGGCTCGTACTGGAGCAGGTGCCAATCCAGGGAATATTCATAGTGCCACTCGTTCCACTGGCCCAGCTCGGTGCCCATGATGGTAAGCTTCTTGCCAGGATGGGTGAGCATGTAGGTGTAGAACGCGCGCACGCCGGCAAACTTTTCCGCGTTGTCCCCGGGCATCTTGCCCAGGAAGGACCCCTTCATGTGGACAACCTCGTCGTGGGACAGGGGCAGGATATAGTTCTCCGAGAAGGCGTACATCAGGGAGAAGGTGATGTCCCGGTGGTTGAACTGGCGGAAGTAGGGGTCCAGCTTGATGTAGTGGCAGATATCGTTCATCCAGCCCATGTTCCACTTGAAGTTGAAGCCCAGGCCCCCGTCGCTGACGGGATGGGTCACCTTGGGCCAGGCGGTGGACTCCTCGGCGATCATGAGAACGTCGGGGTGGGCGGCGAAAATAGCGGTGTTCAGCTTCTGGAAGAACTCGATGGCCTCCAGGTTCTCCTTCCCGCCGTTGACGTTGGGCATCCAGGCACCGTCCCGGCGGCCGTAGTCCAGGTAGAGCATGGAGGACACCGCGTCCACCCGCAGGCCGTCGGCGTGGTACTCCTCCAGCCAGAACATGGCGTTGGAGAACAGGAAAGAGCGCACCTCGTTGCGGCCAAGGTCAAAGACCTGGGTGCCCCAGTCGGGGTGCTCGCCCTTGCGGGCGTCGGAATATTCGTAGGTGGGGGTGCCGTCGAAGTGGTACAGGCCGAAGGCATCCCGGGGGAAGTGGGCGGGCACCCAGTCCAGGATGACGCCGATCCCCGCCTGGTGGAGCTGGTCAATGAGATACTTCAGGTCATCGGGGGTGCCGAACCGGCTGGTGGCGGCGAAGTATCCCGTTACCTGGTAGCCCCAGGAGGCATCCAGAGGGTGCTCCATGACGGGGAGCAGCTCCACATGGGTATAGCCCATCTCCTTCACATAGGGCACCAGGTACTGGGCCGTATCCCGGTAGGAGAGGAACTCGCCCTCGCCGGTGCGGCGCCAGGAACCCAGATGGCATTCATAAATATTCATGGGGCGGCGGTAGGGCGCGTGCTTGGAGCGGTACTCCAGCCAGCCGCCGTCTCCCCAGGGATAGGGCTCCAGCTCGTAGAGCTTGGACCCGTTGCCCGGCCGGGTCTCGGCATGGAAGGCATAGGGGTCCGCCTTGGCGGTCACCTTGCCGTCGGGCCCGGTCACGGCATACTTGTATGTATCATAGCGCTTCAGGCCGGGAACAAAGCCCTCCCAGATTCCGCCTTCCAGTTTTTCCAGGGGAATTCCGGTCTCGTCCCATCCGTTAAAATCACCAAATACACTGACCTGTTTTGCATTGGGAGCCCACACACGGAAGACATACCCCGCCTGTCCGTCCTTGGTCCCAGGGTGGGCGCCAAAGCAACGCCAGGCATGGCAGCTGCGGCCCTCGGAGAAGGCCTCTAACTCCAGAAACAGGTCATAATCTGATAATTTTGTATCATATTTGACCAATCCGATCACCTCAATCCCATCTTTTCGCCAAGTTTCCAACGAAAGCGACAACCGTTACAAACTGGCGTCCCCGATATTTATATAAATTATACAACAGCATCCAGGCACCGTCAAGTCAAAAGGATGTTAATTGCCATTTTGAACCCCCGCCCAAAGGCGCCCCGCTTCCAGTTTTTTCCCTGGAAGCGGGGCGCGATTTTATCCGGCCAGCAGCATTTTTTGCAGCAGGCGGGAGAAGATCCCTCCGGTGGTCAGGCGGGACACCCCCTGGGGGGTGACGATATCCACAATATCCACCGTTTTTCCGTCCACCATGACCTCAAACTGGCCCACCTTCTGCCCCGCTTCCACGGGGGCCTCCAGGTCCTGGGCCAGGGTGAGGCTGGTGGTCACCTGGCCCTCCTGCCCCTTCTTCACCAGGATGCGGCACTCCCGCTCCAGCTGAGGCTGCACCTGGGCCTGCTCTCCCAGCAGCACCGGGATGGGGGCCAGAGGCACCTCGGGGTACACCTGGGCGAGGCTGTAGTTGGCAAAGCCGTAGTCCAGCAGGGTGCGGGCGTCCTCCAGGCGCTTGGCCGAGGTGGGGCACTTCATCACCACGGCGATGAGCTCCATGCCGTCCCGCTCCGCCGTGGCCGACATGCAAAACAGGGCCGAGTCGGTGGAACCCGTTTTCAGGCCGGTGGCCCCCTCATAAAACCGGATGAGCCGGTTGGTATTGGTGAGGCCGAAGGTGCCGTCCCGGATGGTATCCATCCAGATGGTGGTATACTCCCGGATCTCCGGGTGATTGGAAATGAGCTCCCGGGACATGAGGGCGATGTCATAGGCGGTGGTCACATGGCCCTGGGCGGGCAGGCCGGTACAGTTGAGAAAGCAGGTGTCCTCCATGCCCAGCTCCCGGGCCCGGCGGTTCATATCCTCCACAAAGGCGCTCTCGCTGCCCCGCAGATGCTCCGCCAGGGCCACCGCCGCGTCATTGCCCGAGGCCACCGCCACGCACTTGATGAGGGTGTCCACCGGCATCTGCTCTCCTTCCTTCAAATAGACCTGGGAGCCCCCCATCCCCGCGGCGTTGGCTGAGACGGTGACCATCTCGTCCTTGGTAATGGCCCCGCTGTCCAGGGCCTCCATGACCAGCAGCAGGGTCATGATCTTGGTGACGCTGGCCGGCTCCATCACCTGGTGGGCCTGCTGTTCATAGAGCAGGGTGCCCGTCTCCTTCTCCATGAGCACCGCAGACTGGGCCGACAGGGCCAGGCTGGGCTGCCCCTGCTCCGGTGTGGTATTCTCCGCCCGGACCCCGCACGCCAGCAGCGCCAGCGCCAGGACCAGGGAACTGATCCGCTTCATGCTTTGACCTCCCTGTGTAGGTTTTTGGTATGTGGTCTCAGGATGTGGAGGGATGGCGGCTTCTATCCTCCCAAGGGGCAGGAAAATTCTGACGGAACAAAAATTTTTCTCTTAATTGGACGCAACCGTACAACAAATCCCCCTTTCCCACCTGCTTATGAGGAGGGATGAAGTGAACAGGAACAATAAAAAGCCCTGCCGGGAGGAGCTGCTGGAGCAGATGCGGGCCCTGGCCTGCGCCAAAGTCAACGACGCAGTAAAGCTGGCCTATCTGCCCCAGGAGGAGCGGGACGCCATCGGGCGGCTGAATCTCACCGCCCTGGCGGAATTTCGCCGCAGCGGGGCGGGCACGGTGGAGATGCGCTTTGTGGACCGGATGAAGGCCCTGGAGACCCTGCTGGAGCTGCTCTCCCCCGACGGCGAGGAACAACTGGAGTCCTTTTTGCAGCGGATGGAGGAGGACGGGACATGAAGCCCCTGGTATTTTCCCCAAAACAGCGCCGGGTGCTCACCTGGTGGCGGCCCGGCTCCCCCGACCGGGAATATCAGGCCATTTTGTGCGAGGGGGCGGTGCGCAGCGGCAAAACCCTGTGCACCGGACTGTCCTTCTTCTGCTGGGCCAGCACCTGCTTTCAGGGGCAGACCTTTGCCCTGTGCGGCAAGACAGTGTCCTCTCTGCGGCGCAATCTGCTGGGGGACCTGCTGCCCCTGCTGCGGCGCATGGGATTCGTCTGCCGGGAGCGGGTATCCCGCAACCAGCTCACCGTCTCTCTGGGCCGGAGAAGCAACACCTTCTACCTCTTCGGCGGGCTGGACGAGCGCTCCGCCGCTCTGGTCCAGGGCATCACCCTGGCCGGGGCCCTGCTGGACGAGGCGGTGCTCATGCCCCGCTCCTTTGTGGAGCAGGTATGCGCCCGGTGTTCCGTAGAGGGGAGCCGCCTGTGGTTCTCCTGCAACCCCGACGGGCCCTCCCACTGGTTTTACCAGGAGTGGGTGCAGAAGGCCAAGGAAAAAGGGGTTTTACGCCTGACCTTTACCATGCGGGACAACCCCGGGCTGTCCCCCGCAGTGCTGGAGCGGTATGAGCGCCTGTTTCAGGGCACCTTCTACCGGCGCTTCGTGCTGGGAGAGTGGGTGGCCGCCGAGGGGCTTGTCTACGACTTCTTCACCCCGGACATGGCCAGGCCCGTCCCCCCCGATGTGACGGGGCCCTGGTACATCTCCTGCGACTATGGCACGGTGAACCCCACCTCCATGGGCCTTTGGGGCAAAAAGGGGGACGTTTGGTACCGGGTGGCGGAGTTTTACTACGACTCCCGGAAGGAGCACCGACAGAAAACTGACCAGGAGTACGCCCGGGACCTGAAGGCTCTGGCGGGAGGACGCAGGCTGCAGGGAGTCATTGTGGACCCCTCCGCCGCCAGCTTTCTGGAGGTGCTGCGCCGGGAGGGGCTCCCCGTGCGGAAGGCCAAAAATGACGTGCTCTCCGGCATCCGTCTCACCGCCCAGCTGCTGAAGGAGGGCAGGCTGGTCATCTGTCAGGGCTGCGCCGACGCCCTGCGGGAGTTTGGTCTGTATCGCTGGGACACCGGCGGGACGGGAGGCGACCGGGTGGTGAAGGAGCACGACCACGCCATGGACGACATCCGCTATTTTGCCGCCACGGTGGCCGCCGGGCAGACCGGCGGCTTTTTCGCGGGAAGCGTGGAGCGGGACAGTAGGTAGTCTATGGGACAAGTTTTTTCCACACAAGGGTGGATCACTGGAAACGGAGGGAGTTTTTTGAAATGGTTTGACAAACGCAGGCCCGCGGTCCGGCCCGCCCAGGTCCAGCTGCGCCGGGAGGAGGGACAGCCCTTCGGGGCTCTGGACCGGTACGTCCCCCTGAGAGGGGGCGAGCTGGAGCTGTACCGCTCCATCCGGGAGGCGGTGCCCATTGTGGACGCCGCCATCTGGAAGCTGGTGCGGCTGTGCGGCGGCGTGAAAGTCCGCTGCACCCAACAGGAGGCCCAGGCGGGACTGGACCGCTTTCTGGACACGGTGGACACGGGCCGGGGCCAGATGGGCATTCAGTCCTTTCTGGACCAGTATCTGGACAGCATGATCACCTGCGGACGAGGGGTAGGCGAAATGGTGCTGGACCGCCAGGGTCGGGAGATCGCCGCCCTGCTGTGCGCCGACCCCGCTCTGGTGGAGGTGCGGGAGGGAGCTTCCCCCCTGGAATTTACCCTGTGTCTCCCCCAGGGCACAGGAGAGCCCAAGCCCCTGCCCTGGCAGGAGCTGCTGCTCTTTACCCCCTTTCAGCCACAGGCCGACCAGCCCTACGGGGTTTCCCTGCTGCGGTCCATGCCCTTTCTCACGGGCATTCTGCTGAAAATCTACCAGGCTCTGGGCCAGAACTGGGAGCGCTCGGGCAATCTGCGCTACGCGGTGGTGTGTAAACCCGGGGAGAACGACGCCCCCTTTGCCCGGCAGCGGGGGGAGGAGATGGCCCGGGAGTGGTCCCAGGCCATGCAGGCCACCCGCCAGGGGGCGGTGCGGGACTTTGTGGCCGTGGGCGATGTGGAGATCAAGGTCATTGGGGCGGACGGCCAGATTTTAGACAGTGAGGCCCCCGTGCGGCAGATTTTGGAACAGCTTATTGCCAAAACGGGAGTTCCCCCCTTCCTGCTGGGGCTGTCCTGGTCCTCCACCGAGCGCATGAGCGCCCAGCAGGCAGACCTGATGACCAGCGAGATCACCGCCATCCGCCGCAGTCTGGAGCCTGTGCTGCGGCGCATTTGCTCTTTGTGGCTGCGGCTGCACGGCTGGGAGGACCAGGTGACCATGGACTGGGAGGACATTAATCTCCAGGACATTGTGGAGGAGGCCAGAAGCGACCTCTACCGTGCCCAGGCGGAACAGATCAGGAGGGAAGAAGGATGAACATTACCAAAACGGCCCGGGGCATTCAGGAGAGCGGTCTGCCCGACCGGGAGCAGCTGGAGGAGATCAACCGTCTCACCCGCCGCCCCTTGACGGCGGAGGAGGTCTACGTCTTTGCCCTGCGGCTGTGCGACAACCAGGTGGACCGGGACAACGAGCGCTTTTCCCCCAAGACTCTGGAGGAGCTGGCCCCCATGTTTGTGGGCAAAAGCGGCATTTTTGACCACAACTGGAGCGCCAGGGGCCAGAGCGCCCGTATCTTCCGCACCCAGCTGGTCCAGGAGCCCGAAACCCTCACCCGGGCGGGCGACCCCTGCTGCTGGCTGAAGGGCTGGGCCTACATGGTGCGCACCCGGGAAAACGAGGGGCTCATCGCCGAGATCGAGGGTGGCATCAAGAAGGAGGTCAGCGTGGGCTGCGCTGTGAAACAGGCGGTATGCTCCATCTGCGGGGCCTCCCGGGAGGAAAACTGCGGCCACAAGCCCGGGGAGGAGTACGACGGGCGGCTGTGCTTCATCAGTTTAGAGGGGGCGGCCGACGCCTATGAATTCTCCTTTGTGGCCGTACCCGCCCAGCCCGCGGCTGGCGTGGTGAAGGGGGCAAGAAAGCCCAAGGCGGCCACCCTGAAGGAGCTTTTGAAGGACTACCCCGCCTTTGCCCAGGAGGTGGAACAGCTGGAGCAGGAGGCCCTGCTGGGCCGCCGGCATTTGAAGGAGCTGCGGGAGGACGTGGTACGGCTGGGGGCCCTGGCCGACCCGGAGAGCGAGGTTTCCCTGCTGAAATCCATGGCGGAAAAGCTGGACGAGCCCCAGCTGCTCTCCCTGCGCCGGACCTACGAGGCCCGGGCGGGGAAGCGCTATCCTCTGGCGGTGCAGCTGCCCCACGGCGCA
The DNA here is from genome assembly GCA_900553135.1 of uncultured Eubacteriales bacterium. GTDB lineage: Bacteria > Bacillota > Clostridia > Oscillospirales > Oscillospiraceae > Lawsonibacter. The sequence goes on from USCO01000016.1 coordinate 13,459, forward strand.
AAGGAAGCCCTGCGCCGGGAGGAGGACGGGGCGTTTTTGATCTGAGAGGTCCCCAACGGGTTCTCATATTAACCAAGAAACAAAAGGAGGAGCATGTATGAACAAGGTTTCCTTTGAGGACATCGGCGCGGTCACCGCGACCTTTCTCCAGGGAGAGGGCGTGGTCGCCGGTCAGGTGGTGAAGGTGACGAAGAATGGTGAGGTGGGCCCCTGCGGCGACGGAGAGGCCTTCTGCGGCGTGGCACTGGCCGGACGAAAGGGCTTTTGCGCGGTGCAGGTGAAGGGTTTTCTCACCGTGCCCATCACCAGTCCTGTTGCCCTGGGCCAGGTGGCTCTGGCCGCTGACGGCAAGGGCGGCGTGAAAACTGCCGAAGGCGGTGTGGCCGCTCTGGTGGTCAGCGTGGACGAGGGCGGCAAGAGCGCCATCATTTGCCTGTAAGACGAAAGGAGAGAAGAAGTATGGCTTATCGCTACGACAACGTGAAGCTGGAGAAGGGCATGTACCAGGAGGCGGGCAGCTCCTTCACCCAGGTGCTGGAGCGTCTGGACCCCTCGGAGCAGTACAAGGGCACCAGTCTGGAGGGCCTGGACGCCTTTCAGCGCCAGCTCAAGCGCTTTGACATCAAGGTGAAGGGCGCGGCCTCCGACCCTGTGGAGAAGTTCTTCCGCACCGCCGACTCCGCCGTTCTCTTCCCTGAGTACATCGCCCGTTCGGTGCGCCAGGGCATGGACGAGGGCAATCTGCTGCCCTCCATCACTGCCGCCACCACCCGCTTTGAGGGCATGGACTACCGCTCCATTGCCGCCAAGGCGGGCGGCGAGGACAAGGAGCTGCGGGCCGTGGACGAGGGCGCGGCCATCCCCAGCACCACCATCAACGTGCAGGCCAACCTCATTAAGCTGCACAAGCGGGGCCGCATGCTGGTGGCCTCCTATGAGGCGGTGCGCTACCGCAAGCTGGACCTGTTTTCCGTGACCCTGCGCCAGATCGGCGCTCAGATCGCCCAGACTCTGCTGGCTGACGGCGTGGACGTCCTCATGAACGGCGACGGCAACCGCAACGCCGCCGACGTGTTCACCACCGCCGAATCCGGCACTCTGACCTACGACGATCTGGTGGACTTCTGGGCCAAGTTCCAGCCCTACGAGATGAACACCCTGCTGGTGAGCCCCGATGTGATGGTGCAGATGCTGAAGCTGCCCGAGTTTCAGAATCCCCTCACCGGCCTGAACTTCCAGGGCACCGGCAAGCTGTCCACCCCCCTGGGCGCCTCCCTGCTGCGCACCAGCGTACTGCCCGAAAAGACCGCCGTGGGTCTGGACAAGCGCTACGCCCTGGAGCTCATTCAGGGCAGCGACGTGATGGTGGAGTACGACAAGCTCATTGACCGCCAGCTGGAGCGGGCGGCCATCACCACCATCAGCGGCTTTGCCAAGGTGTTCCAGGAGGCCTCCCACGTGCTGAAGGTGCAGGCATGACGGAGCGCATCGTGGAGCTGGCCCGGGCCATGGGGGCCCCCCAGGGCCAGGATGAGGCCTTAACGCTGCTGTGTCAGGCGGCGGCGGACACCCTCACGGGGATGCTCCGCCCCGGTCTCACCCCCCAGGACTGCGAGAGCGCCTTTCTCCCCGCTGCGGCCTGGATGGCCCTGGCGGGGATGCAGGCCCCCCAGGGAGGGGTGACCTCCTTTAACGCCGGGGAGGTGGCCATCCGCCGGGAAGGGGATGGCCGGGACCTGTGGGACCAGGCCCTGCGCCTGATGGCCCCCTATCTCAGCCAGACGGGCTTTCTTTTTCAGGGGGTGAGGGGATGATGGACATCGAGTGGGCCGCTCTGCTGGGGCAGTACGGCCAGCAGGTCAGCCTTCACCGGGGAGAGGAAACGGTCTCGGTCCAGGCCTTTTTGCAGCCGGTCCGGGACCAGGGGACGCCCCAGCGTCTCCCCTCCCCCCTGGGGCTGCGGCGGGAGGACCGCTTTCTCTACCTGGGTCCTCCCCAGCCCGCCCTGGAGGGCGGCACGGGGGACTGGGTGGAGTGGGCGGGCCGGGGCTATGAGGTGGTCTCGGCCCACCCTGTCTTTGTGGGAGAGACAGTTTCCCACCTCTGGGCCCTGCTGCGGCCCCGGGACGAGGAGGTGGCGCTATGAGCGGCGGACTGGACCGGGCCGGGGAACGGCTGGCCCAATACCTGCGGGAGCAGGGGGTGAACGCCGTCACCGCTTGGCCCGTTACCCCAAGAAAACCCCTGGAACAGCCGGTGGCGGCGGTGTCCCTGCGGGGGGTACAGGCCCAGCCCGCGGGCTTTCAGCACTATCTGGGCCTGCGCTATGACCAGGAGGCGGACCGGTGGGAGGAGCTGTATGGCAGAAAGGCCCGTATCACCTTCGGTCTGGACCTGTACGCCCGCCCGGAGTCGGGGGAGGCTGCCTTACAGGAGGCCCTGGAGGCCCTCACCTCCGCCTGCGCCGGGGGCGGGCCGGAGGGGTTATCCATTACGGAATTTTCCTGCGGCGAGACCGCCTACGACCCGGACAGCCGCCTGCTGAAGCGGCAGGCCCAGGCGGTATGCGCCGTATATCTATACGCCGTCCTGCGAGAGGACGGGGAATTTTTGGACTTTGAGATCAGAGGGGAGAGAAAGTTATGAGTATTACGGTTCACGAGCGTCCCGGAGTCTACTCCTCCTACGACGCCTCCTCCCTGGTGCGGGGAAGCGACGGGAGAAAGACAGTGGGGCTCATTGCGGTGAACGCCCAGGCCCAGGCCGGGGCGCCCCAGACCATCACCTCCTACGAGGCGGCCTGTGCCGCCTTTGGCGCGGGAGAGCAGGAGACGGACATGGCTCAGCTCATTCGGCTGATTTTGCTCAACGGAGCTGCGGCGGTGGTGGCTCTGCCCATTGCCGATGCAGAAGGCTACGACGACGCCTTTACCACCATGAACGCCCAGGAGAACGTGAGCATTGTGGTGTGCGACAGCACCGACCAGGGGGTACAGCAGTCCCTGCGGGACGCGGTACTGGCCGCCTCCGCCGCCCGGCGGGAGCGCATTGCCGTGGTGGCCGGAGCGGCCCAGGAGAGCGTATCCGCCCTCATTGACCGGGCCAAGGCCCTCAACTGCGAGCGGGTGGTACTGGTGGCCCCCGGCGCGGTGAACGCGGAGGGGGAGGAGCTGTCCGGCGTACCCGCGGCGGCGGCTGTGGCGGGAGCCATTGCCGCCCTCACCGACCCCGCCGTTCCCCTGGGGGGCGCGGAGCTGCAGGGGCTCAGCGGTCTGGCCAGTCAGTACGGGGACAACGACATCGACCTGCTGGTGCGGGGCGGCGTGACTCCCCTGGAGAGCGTCAGCGGCACGGTACAGGTGATTCGGGGCATCACCACCCGCACCACCTCCGGCCAGGCCCCCGACGCCACCTGGCGGGAGCTGTCCACCATCCTCATTGTGGACGATGTGATCCCCACCCTGCGCGCCAGCCTGCAAAGCCGCTTCCGCCGGGCCAAGAACACCGCCCAGAGCCGAGGGGCCATCCGCTCCCAGGTGGTGCTGGAGCTGGAGAACAAGAAGAGCCGGGAGATCATCACCGCCTACGACGCCGTCAGCGTCACGGCCGACGAGGAGGACCCCACGGTGTGTTTGGTGGAATTCTCCTTTACGGTGGCCAGCAGTCTCAACCAGATCTGGCTCACCGCCCACATGATCATCTGAACCGCCGCCCCGCCCCAGGGCGGGGCGCGACTGTAAGGAGGGACTATTTTGAGTATTGCGGGATTTCCCACCAGCAGCGACATCTATCTGGAGGTGGATGGCGTGAAGGTGGCGGTGGTACAGAGCTACTTTGCCAAGGCGGCCAAGACCAGCCGGGCGGTGGAGGCCTTCGGCGAGGCCGAACCCGTGGCCACGGTGCCCGGGCAGACCTCCCACACCCTGGAGCTGACCCGGCTGTACGCCACCGACGAGGCCATCCGGGACGGCATCAACTTTTACGATCTCACCGACTTCTCCCTGGTCATCTGCAAGCCCGACCGGAAGATCATCTACTCCCACTGCCAGTGGAGCGCCATTCAGGAGACGGGCACTTTGGGGGACATGGTGCTGGAGAAGGTGAGCATTGTGGCATCCAAGCGGCTGGAGACGGAGGTGTAAGATGGAGGGCTCTATCTTAGCCGCCCGGGACCGCATGGACCTGGACAACGGCATGCAGCTGCGGCTGCTCTCCGCCCTGGAGGTGCTGCAGGCCCGGCGGGAGGCCGGGGAGCTGTGGGAGACCGAGCACGAGCGGGCCCTGTGCTCCAACGCCTGTCTGCTGGCCCGTGCCCTGGAGGAGGACGGCAAACCCGTGTTTTCCAGCGGCCGGGAGGTGCTCTCCGCCCTGCGGGTGGAGGAGATCGCCGCCCTGGCCGCCGCCTGGGGCCGCTTCAACCGGGAGGAGAACCCCGGTCTGTCTCTGGGCCAGGAGGAGGCCGAGGGAGTAAAAAAAAACTGAAATCTGACCCGGCGGAACGGCTGCGCTGGCGGGTGCTGCGGGAATTTGGGGCTCTGCCCACCGAGGCGCGGGCCCGGGACATGCGGGAGCGGGACTATGTGTGGTGTGTGGCCAACCTGCTGCTGGACCGGGAGGAGGAGCTGGACGCCCTGTGCCCCGCCTGCCGCGCCCGGGTGGAGGCTCAGGCCTGCCCGGTATGCGGTGCGGCCAAAGAGTCTGGAGAGGGCGGGGTGAATCCCAGCTTCGACAAGGAACGGTTTGAACGGATGAAACGAGGTGAAGGTCATGACTGACCAGCTGCTGGACCTTTTGGACCAGGAGGAGGTGCTGGAGGGGGCGGAGGAGAGCGGATTTTCCTTCACTCCCCTGCTCTCTCCCTACCCTGCCGCCGCCCCGGCGGCCTGGGAGGAGGAGGAGGAGGCCCAGTCCCCCGCCGGAGAAAACGGGCCCCCTCCCCTGTCCGAAGCTTCCGCTGCGGAGGATTGGACGGAAGCAGAGGGGCAGGAAACGCTGCCCCTGCTGGCCCAGATGCAGGCCATGGACCGGGCCGGACAGGCTCTGGCCCTGGGCGGGACGGCGGCGGGACAGAGAGAGGGGGGCGCCTTCTCTCCCCTGCCCCTGCCCGGGAGCCGCGGCACGGGCGGGGCCGGGGAATTTCCTTCCGGCGGCGGACTCCACTTAAACCGGGGCGGCGAGGTGCCCGGCGCGGGAGATGTGTGGAGCGCCCAGCGGCTGGACCGCATCTTCCGCCAGGACAGCCGCCGCTACGACCAGGGCTTTGCCCTGTACTAAGAAAGGAGGAGGACCATTGGAACTGACCCCCATGCGCTACAAGGGCTACACCTGGCCCCACAACCCCAGGGTCTATTCCATCGACTACCAGCGGCAGATGGCGGTAAATAAAATCCCCTTTGGCCTGTACTATTTGCAGGATCTGGGCCGCACCCGGCGGGTCATGGAGGGAGAAGGGGAATTTACCGGGGAGGACGCCTACCACCAGTTTGGTCAGCTGGCCAACGTATTTTATGAGACGGGCCCCGGCCTGCTGATCCACCCCCTGTGGCAGACGGCCAGCGCCTATTTTGTCTCCCTGCGGCTGGAGCAGGAGCCCCAGCCCGACTATGTGCGCTACTCCTTTACCTTTTGGGAGGATGTGGACTACTACTCCGGCCAGGTGAAGGTGGTATCGGGGAGCGGCACTTCCTCTGGGAGCCAGGGGACCGGCGGCGGGAAGGTGCCCGTATACCACCAGGTGGTGAAGGGGGACACCCTGTGGGACATCGCCAACCGCTATGGGCTCACCCTGAGCCAGCTTATTGAACTCAACCCCCAGATCAAAAACCCCAACCTCATCCACGTGGGAGAGGCGGTGCGGGTATCGTGACAAGCTATGTGACCGACCCCTCCGGGGCCCTGATCCGGCTGCCCGCTCCCCTGTCCTGGACCTTCAGTTACACCTGCGGCGTCCCCTGCGACAGCTTTCGGGTGCGGTGCCTGTGGGACCGGGGCAGCGCCCTCTCCCCTCAGACTTGGGTGGGCTTTCAGGCCTGGGAGGGGACCGAGCGGGTATTTACCGGCCTGGTGGACGAGTGCGAGGTGGTGCTCTCCGGCCAGGGTTCCTTTCTGGAGGTCACCGGCCGGGGCATGGCCGCCCGGCTGCTGGACAACGAGGCCCTGGGCCAGGACTACCAGGCGGCCACCCCCCAGGACATCCTCCGGGACCACGTGACCCCCTACGGCATTCAGGTGGCGCGCATGGAAGGGCTGGGCACGGTGTCCCCCTTCTCGGTGGCCACGGGCAGCAGCGAGTGGTCCGTTTTATACGAATTTGCCCGGTACTATAACCAGATCTCCCCCCGCTTTGACCGGGAGGGCCGCCTGGTACTGGCCCCCTGGGACAGCGGGCGGACGGTTTTGCTGGACGAGTCGGTGCCGGTGACCCAAATGGTCTGTCGGGACAAGCGCTACGGGGTGCTGTCCCAGGTGGTGGTGCGGGACCGCTATCAGGGCCTGACTCAGCAGGTGGACAACGCCAGCTTTCAGGCTCTGGGCGGGCAGCGCCGCCAGGTGATCACCATGCCGGGGCGCAGCCAGTATCAGGCCATGCGCTACAGCGGCCAGTTTCAGCTGGACCGCTCGGCCGCCGAGCAGCTGCGGCTGGAGGTGACGGTGGCCGTCCCCTTCTTCGCCCAGCCGGGAGATCTGGTACAGGTGCAGCGGGGCGGCTGGCCCAGGACGGGCACCTTCCGGGTGGCCCAGGCCCAGGTAGGAATGGACGAGGACGGGAGCTGGACCCTGCTGGAACTGGGTCCTCCCGACCAGATAGATTGAGGTGAGTGCAAACATGTGGACATCAAAGCCCGCCCCCCGGCTGCCCTCGGAGGAGCCCTGGGCGGACACCGGAACTGTGACCCTGGGGGGCGACCCGGCGGCGGTCTCCCTGGGTGGAGAGCGCCGTCAGGTCCCCGTATACGCCCCCGGGGGCTACCAGTGGCGGCCCGCCGCGGGGGACCAGGTCCTGGTGCTGAAAGCGGGGGCCCAGCGGGAGTCCCCCTGTGTGGCGGGGGTATGCTGCCAGAGCGGAGAACTCTCCCCCGGAGAGGTGCGTATCTCCAGCGGCAGCGGACAGCTCCGTCTGCGGGACAGCCGGGTGGACATACAAGGCCAGCTGTGGGTGAACGGAGAGACCCTGGACGCCCTGGTGGAGCGGCTGGCCACCCGCATTGCCCAGGATGTGGTCTCCGAAGCCATGGACGGAGGCGGCAGCGAGGGCGGAGAGGAAGGAGGTTAACCCATGGAACGAAAACTGATGGGCGGGGACTATGTCCCTGACGGCCGGGGCGGGTTGGAAACTCTGAGCCGGGAGGAGGCCCTGTTGCAGCGGGTTCTGTTCCGGCTCACCGCCCGGCGGGGGCAGTTCCCCTTTCTGCCCAACATGGGCAGCCGCCTGTACCAGCTGGGACGGGAAAAGCCCTCCGCCCGCCAGGCTCTGGCCACCCAGTACGCCGCCGAGGCCCTGCGGGAGGAGGCCGAGCTGGAGGTCACGGGCGCCCAGCTGGACTACGGAGCGGACCGGCTGGGTCAGCTGACGGTCTTTCTCCGCTGGCAGGGGGAGGACCTGTCCGTGTCGGTGGAGCTTCAGAGTTAAAGGAGGGATTTGGATGAAAACCGTGGATGAAATTTACGAGGAGATGCTGGTGTGTCTGGAGGAAAAGACCGGTCTGGAGCCTCAGGAGGGCTGCGACCTGGCGGTGCGGCTGTATGCCGTGGCCGCCCAGGTATCCGCCCTATACATCCAGGCCCAGTGGATCGCCCGCCAGGCCTTTCCCCAGACGGCGGAGAGCGACTATCTGGATCTCCACGCCCAGGTGCGGGGGCTGGAGCGGAAGGAGGCGGTGGCCGCTCAAGGCATTCTCCGCTTCACCGGAGAGACAGTGGACTGGGAGCGCACCATCCCCAAGGGGACGGTGTGCGTGACCACGGGGCTGGTACGCTTTGAGACCACCGCCGACGCGGTCCTCTCCCCCGGAGCGACTTCTGTGGACGTGCCCGCCCAGGCCCTGCTTCCCGGCCGGGAGGGCAATGTGGCCGCCCACACGGTGACGGCCATGGCGGTGGCCCCTCTGGGGGTGCAGCGCTGCGACAACCCCGCGCCCTTTACCGGCGGGCAGGACCAGGAGAGCGACGCAGACCTGCGGCAGCGGGTGCTGGACACCTTCCGCCGCCTGCCCAACGGAGCTAACGCCGCCTTCTACGAACAGGGGGCCCTCTCCTTTGACCAGGTGGCCGCCGCCTCGGTGATCCCCCGGCCCCGGGGGCTGGGCACCCTGGATGTAGTGGTGGCCACCTACAGCGGCATCCCCGGAGGGGAGCTTTTGAAGGAGCTGGAGGAATATTTTCAGGCCCGGCGGGAAATTTCGGTGGAGGTACAGGTGAAGGCCCCCGAGACGGTGACGGTGGATATCTCCGTAAAGGTGGCCCACCAGGCCGGGCAGGAAGCCGATACAGTGCAGGCACGGGTACGGGAGGCCATCCAGCGCTGGTTTACCGGGGAGCGGCTGGGCAAAGACGTACTGCTGGCCCAGCTGGGCAACCTGATTTACAGCTGTGAGGGTGTGGAAAACTACACCATTCTCGCCCCTGTGGCCGACAAGCCCATGCAGCCCGGCCAGCTGCCTGTGCTGGGCAGTCTGACGGTGGAGGGAATGGCATGAGCTACGCCCAGTATTTAACCCAGCTGCTGCGCCCCCTGGGGGTATACGATGTGGACGCCCCCTACTTCCGGGGCGAGCTGGAGACCCAGGGAGCTGCCCTGGATGGGGCGGAGGCAGCCCTGGACGAGGTGCAGCGGGAGAGCTGCGTGGCCACCGCCCGGGACTGGGGGTTGGAGCAGCTCATTTCCCTGCTGCCCCGCCGTCCCGCAGCGGAGGATTCTCAGGCCATGGCCCAGGCGGTGGCCGCCCTGCTGCGCATCAGCGGGGACAGCTTTACTCTCGCCGCCATCAACGACACCCTGGCCGGGTGCGGCGTGGCCGCCCTGGCCGAGGAGACCGGCGTTCCCGGCACGGTGGCCGTCTCCTTTCCCAACATCCCCGGCATCCCCAAAAATTTTCAGGAGATCTCCGCCATCATTGCGGACATTCTCCCCGCCCATTTGCGCATTGACTACCGCTTCTGGTACATCACCTGGGCTATGCTGGAGGAAAAGCTGCCCTCCTGGCAGGCCATTGAGAGCCGTGGGCTCACCTGGGAAGAGCTGGAGTCCTATGTGGAGGAGGAGGCTCCCTGACAAAAGAGCCCCGGAGCGGCCAATGTGCCGTTCCGGGGCTCTTTTCTTACTGCACGCGGTTGTGAAGGGGCTCTCCCGCCACATAGCGTTTCAAATTCTCCAGGGCCATGTTCACGCAGTTTTTCCGGGTGACCTCCAGGCGCATCCCGCCCGCCACGTGGGGGGTGAGGAGGAGGTTATCCACCTTCCAAAGGGGGTGGTCCGGGGGCAGGGGCTCGGGCTCGGTGACATCCAGGGCGGCCCCCCACAGGTGGCCCCCCTCCATGAGCTCCACCAGGGCCTGCTGGTCCAGCACAGACCCACGGCCCGCGCTGAGCAGGACGGCGTCCTCTTTCATGGCGGCCAGGCGCTGCCGGTTCATGAGGCCCACGGTCTGGGCCGTATGGGGCAGGGTCAGGGCCACCACGTCGGCCTGGGGCAGCAGGGCGTCCAGCTCCTCCATGGGGGCCAGGCGGTCAAAGCCGGGGACGCTCTCCTGCACCCGGCGGCGCAGGCCGATGGTCTCCCCGGCTCCCAGGGCCTTGCACAGCCCGGCAAACCAGCTGCCCACGTGGCCCGCGCCCACCACCAGCACGGTGGCCCCGGTGAGGGTCTTCATCTTCCCCAGATCCTTCCACTCTCCCTGGTGCTGCTGGTCCCGGTACTGGGGCAGTCTGCGGCACAGCGCCAGCAGACCCGCCAGCATATGCTCGGCCACCGACTGGCTGTTGCTGCCCGCAGAGTTGGTGAGAATGACCCCCTGGGGCAGTACCCCGGGCTGGGTATATTTGTCCGTCCCCGCCCACATGGACTGGAACCACTTCAGCCGCTTGGCGTCCTTCATCCGGTCCTCCTTGGGCCAGCCGAAGATCACCGTGGCCCGGGCCAGGTCCTCCTCCTTTACCGTGCGCCGCCCGGCGTAAATATGCTCGGCCTGGGGAGCCGCCGCCTCAAAGGCGGCCTTTTCCTCCTCCTTCAGGGGCAGCAGGTTCAAAATCACTTCCTCCATGGGGGGTCCTCCTTTTGTTCGCTTTTCCCTATTATACCCGGGGGAAAAGGGGGACGCAAGGGCGGCCTTCTTTACGGAGGGGACAAGTTGTGCTACAATAAACTCCGATTTGCCGGAAAGGAGGCGCCGCCGTGGACATCACCCTGGACACCCCCCTCATCCAGTTTCCCGGGGTGGGCGAGGCCCGGTCCAAGAAGCTGGAAAAGCTGGGGCTCACCCGCTGTGAGCAGCTGCTGACCTACTTTCCCCGGGATTACGAGGACCGGCGGCAGATCTGGTCCATCCGCTCCGCCCCCCTGGGGCAGAAGGTATGCGTGCGGGCCATGGTGGCCCAGCACCCCCAGCTCTCCCGCATCCGAAAGGGCATGGAACTGGTGAAGGTCCACGTGGTGGACCACGCCGGGGCCATGCACCTCACCTTCTTTAACCAGAGCTACGTGCAGCGGGCCCTCACCGCCGGGGAGGAGTACATCTTCTACGGCGCGGTGGAGGAGCAGGGCAGCCGCCGGACCATGGTGAACCCCATCTTTGAGCCCGCGGGGCGCCAGGGGGTCACCGGGCGCATCGTCCCCGTCTACCCGCTGACGGCGGGCATCTCCAACCACCTCATCTCCTCCCTCACCCATCTGGCGGTGGAGCACTGCGCCGCCCGGATGCCCGAGTCTCTGCCCCCCAAGGTGCGGCTGGCCCACCAGCTGGCTCAGGCGGAGTTTTCCTACCAGAACATCCACTTTCCCGCCACCCCCGAGGACCTGGACAAGGCCCGGCGGCGGTTCACCTTTGAGGAGCTCTTCTATCTCTCCGCCGGACTGGCCCTGCTGCGGGGCCGCCGGGATGGGGCGGTGTGTCCCCCCATGGACCCCCTCCCCAAGGAGGAGTTCCTTGCCCTGCTCCCCTTTGCCCCCACCCAGGCCCAGAGCCGGGTGATGGATGACATTGCCAAGGACCTCGCCTCGGGCAAGCCCATGAACCGCCTGGTTCAGGGCGACGTGGGCTCGGGCAAGACGGTGGTGGCCGCCTACGCCGCCTGGCTGGCGGTGAAAAACGGCGGGCAGGCCGCCCTCATGGCCCCCACTGAGGTACTGGCCGAGCAGCACTACCGCTCCCTGGGCCCTCTGCTCCAGCAGGCGGGCATCCGGGTGGGGCTGCTCACCGGGGCCCTGACCCCCAAGGAGAAGCGGCTGGCCCGCCAGGCCCTGGCCGCGGGAGAAATTGACTTTGTCATCGGCACCCACGCCCTCATTTCCCAGGGGGTGGAATTTGCCCACCTGCGGCTGATGATCGCCGACGAGCAGCACCGCTTCGGGGTGGCCCAGCGCTCCGCCCTGGCGGGGAAGGGCTTAACCCCCCACGTACTGGTCATGTCGGCCACCCCCATTCCCCGTACCCTGGCCCTCATCATCTACGGGGACCTGGATGTGTCCATTATCGACCAGCTGCCCCCCGGCCGCTCCCCTGTGGAGACCTATGTGGTGGGAGAGGACAAGCGGGCGCGGATGTACAACTTTGTGCGCAGGCTGGTGGGGGAGGGCCGTCAGGCCTACCTCATCTGTCCGGCGGTGGAGGACAACCCCGAGGGGGGCGAGCTGCCCGGCGGGGCCGCCCTGAAGGCGGTGACCAGCTACGCTCAGCACCTGCGGGAGGAGGTCTTTCCCGACCTCACCCTGGGGGTGCTCCACGGAAAAATGCGCCCCAAGGAGAAGGACGCCGTCATGGCCGCCTTTGCCGCCGGGGAAATTCAGGTACTGGTGGCCACCACGGTGGTGGAGGTGGGGGTGGACGTACCCAACGCCGCCCTCATGGTGGTGGAAAACGCCGAGCGCTTTGGGCTCAGCCAGCTCCACCAGCTCCGGGGCCGGGTGGGCCGGGGCAAGCACCAGTCCTACTGTGTGCTGGTGACCCAGTCCCGCAGCCAGCAGGCCCGGGAGCGGCTGAAGACCCTGGCCTCCACCACCGACGGCTTTCAGGTGGCCGAGGAGGACCTGAAGCTGCGGGGGCCCGGCGACTTTTTCGGCAGCCGCCAGCACGGCCTGCCCCAGCTGGCTCTGGCCGACCTCACCAGCGACCTTCTCCTGCTGCAGCAGGCTCAGCAGGCCGCCCGGGACCTGTTGGAGGAGGATCCTACCCTCTCCCAACCGGAGAACCGCCCCGTGCTGGAACGGGTGCGGAAGCTCTTCTCCGACACCCCCGATATGTTCAACTAAATTCCCATTTTAAGGAGGAACCATCCCATGAATCATCTGGAAGAAGTCAAGCATCTCCGCACCGAGCCCGACGGACGGCACTATAACTGCGCCCAGTCCCTGCTGGTGCCCTACGCCCCCGAGTTTGGTCTGACCCCCGAGGAGGCCGACAAGCTGGGCGCCTTCTTTGGATCCGGCATGCTCCACGGCTCCACCTGCGGCGCCCTCAGCGCCACCCTGATGCTGATGGGCCTGGCGGGCTGCACCAGCCAGCAGGCCGGCGAGGTCATCCGGGACTTCCGTAAGCGCCACCAGACCTCCGACTGCACCACGCTCCTCTCCATGGCCAAGGAGCAGGGCATCCAGAAGGTCTAT